>QKJM01000967.1 GCA_003249315.1 Archangium sp. | reverse complement strand
CGAGGGGACGTTGCCTCGGCGGTGCTCGAACTGGGCGGTGCGGGTGCGAGTGACGCTCTCCGGGTTGTACTGGAAGCGCAGCGCTTGCGTCCGGGCGTCGGGCTGTTGGGGCAGCACCACCAGGGCGCCCCTCTTGAGGCGCTGGTGGAAGGCCACGCTGGAGGGCTCGAGGTTGCGTGGCATCAGGAATCCTCGTGGCGTCCGGGCTGCTCGCGCGCGGCGAGTGCCTGGGCGATGCGGGTGTTGTTCTTGTCGATGAGCGTCAGCACGGTCTGGCTCAGCAGCTTCACCAGGGCCTTGGGCTCTTCCGGCAGGCTCCGGAGCATCCAGTTCAGCTCGCGCTCCAGCTCGCGGCGGCTCAGTCCGATCTGCTCACCCTCGGGCGGGAGGTGCATGGCGTGGCTCCAGGGGTTCAGCTCCAGGTATCGAGGACGGGGCGGCCCTCGAGCTCGCGGTGCAGCAGCTCCAGGTAGCGCCAGCGTCGGGCGCGAGGCAGGGTGAGGATGGCGGCCTCGGACCAGTGGTAGTGGAAGGCGAGCAGATGCACCTCGGTGAAGAGGCGCTCGGCGCCGGAGGCCAGCTCACGGGCCAGCAGGTGGAAGGGCTCCAGCGCCAGCTCCAGCCACGCGGCGCAGGTGGGGCAGCGGGCGAGGAAGGCCAGATCCGGCGCGGCGCTGCCCTCCGCCAGCGCGAGCGCCACGGCCTGTCGGGTGCGCGTGGGGAGCGCCAGCCACTCCTCGGGAGAGAGAGTCTGCCCCTCGTGCTCCACCAGCAGGGACCAAAGCAGGGCCGAGCGCGCCTCGTGGTCGCCGGGGAACGCCACTACGGTCGCGTCATCCTCTCCGGTGGGCTCGCGCACGAGGAAGGTCCCGTGAGGCGTCTCCACGGAGAGGTGCTCGGGCGCCTGCTGGGCACGCTCGGGGGCGAGCGTGGACACGTGCAGGTCCACATCGGACAGCTCTCCGCAGGTGGGGTTGGGGCAGCGGACCACCAGGCCGATCCGCTCTCCGAACAGGCGCGCGCGCAGGTGGAGGGCGAGGTGGTGCCGATCTCCTCGGGAGAGGCCGGCGGTGAGCTCGGAGTCCACGGGCGCATAGCCGCCAAGCCGCTCGAGGCAGGCCGCGAGCAGGGTGCTGGCCTCGCGCGGTCCCGGAGTGGGGCCGGCCTCGGCGAGCAGCAGCTCCTCCTGTCCGGTGAGGGGGCGCGGCACCGCGGTTCGGTGGCACGTCCCCTCCCGATCGAAGAGGCCATGGGGCAGGGTGATGGGCGACTCGGCGAGCACGGTACGAGGCCTCCGCTACACGTTCTCCCGGGTGAAGCCCTCGTGCTGGATTTCGATCGTTTCTATCAGCACCTCGTTGGCCTCGGCGGCCAGCTCGGAGAGGGCGGTGAACTTCGAGCACCACGCGTTGTGGAGGACGAACTTCTTCACCGCCTGGTTGGTGTCGATGTCGTAGACGAAGATCTCCACCTCGCGGCGGAAGTCGGGCTCGGCGGAGCGGCCTCCGGGGTGGAACTCGTTGCGGATGAGGGCGGTGGCCCAGTCCTCGAAGGCCCGGTCGTTGGTGAGGCCGGCCTCGAGCGTCACCGGCTCGTAGTGGGCGCGGCCGGGCGAGAGCTCCTCCACGGAGGATCCGCTGTCTCCGGCGCGGAACTTCACCACCTCCACGGTGCCGGTGAGTCCGGACATCTTCCGGCACGCGGCCACCTGCACGCCGCCGAGCACGATGCGGAAGTTGAAGTTGCGGAACGGGTCGCGCCTGTTGGGTTCGACGAAGCGGGGCATGACGGCTCCTACTCGGCGGGGGGCGGGGGCAGTGGCACCCAGCCCTCGTGGATGACTTCGACGGACAGCAGCGCCACCTCGTTGGCGAGCGCGTCCAGCTTGGGCAGCGCCTGGTACTTGCTGATCCACGCGTTGAAGACGCGGTAGCTGCGCAGGCGTTGGGGTCTCTCGGTGGTGGGGCTCGGTCCGGTGGGGTGGGTGGTGGGCTCCCACACGTCGATGAGCAGCTCGCGCTTGACGGGTTGATTGGCGGGGGCCCTGCCGGTGCGGGAGAAGTCCACCACCGCGCGGGCCCAGCGCTCGAGCGTGTCGTCCAGGGCGAGTCCCTGCTCGAGGGTAAGGGGCTCCCAGGACACCCTGTTGGGGTTGGCGTAGCGGTGGAGGTTGTTGCCTCCCTCCCACACCTCGAAGGGGGCCACCTGCAAGGACAGCCCGGACACCGTGCGCACTCCCGCCACGTAGCCGGCCCCGGACGCGGCCTGTCCGGGTGCCAGCAGCTTGAGGCGGAACTGGTACGTCCGCAGGGGATTCCAGCGGACGGCGGTGACGGGCTCGGTCATCAGCTCACCAGCAGGCTCTTCTGGCTGATCTCGATGACCACGAACTCGGCGGGCTTGAGGGGGGCGAAGGCCACCCGGGCGGTGACGATGCCCGCGTCCACGTTCTCCTGCGGGTTGGTGCTCCGGTCGCACACCACGCGGAAGGCCTCGTCCGGGGTGATCCCCTGGAAGGCGCCCTGGCGGAAGAGTCCGAGCATGAAGGCCTCGATGTTGATGCGGATGCGGCCCCACAGCTCCTCGTCATTGGGCTCGAAGACGGCCCAGCGCAGGCCGCGGCGCAGGGACTCCTTGAGGAAGAGGGCGGTGCGGCGCACGGGGATGTAGCGCCACTCGGGATCCGCCCCCAGGGTGCGAGTGCCCCAGGAGACGATGCCCGTGCCGGGGAACTGGCGCAGGCAGTTGAGGCTCACCGGGTTGAGGATGTCCTGCTCCTCGTCCACCACGTCGTACTGCAACCCGAGCGCCTGGGGCACCGTGGCCTCGATTCCGGCCGGCGCCTTCCACACTCCGCGGGCCACGTCCGTGCGCGCGAAGATGCCGGCCATGTAGCCCGAGGGCGGCGCCATGCGAGTGGGGTTGCGGCCCACGCCCACCGGATCCGGCACGCGAATCCAGGGGTAGAACATGGCCGCGTTCTGCGAGCGCGAGGGGAGCCCCTCGATGAACTGTCGTGCGTCCGCGGGCCCGATGACGAAGTTGCGATCCACACCGCCGGGGCCGTCGGCGAGGAAGAAGCAGTCGCCCCGGCGATCGCAGTAGGCGATGCCGGCGGAGATGTAGGCGGCCTCGTTCTTCCCGGGGAGGGCCACCAGGTTGACCTCGATGCCGTCCAGGGCGTGCAGGCCGGTGCGCGAGCTGGAGGTTCCGGTGAAGTCGGAGGAGGAGATGGTATTGGCGCCGTCCGTGCCTCCGAGCAGGCGCAGGCTGGAGGTGACGGCGGGGCGCGCGTCGGGGTGGGCGCGCGAGTTGGCCAGGTAGCCGCGGGAGCGGGGCGGGAAGCCGAGCTGGCGCAGTGAGGGGGGGACGTTGGGGCGGAGCTCTTCGGAGATGGACAGGCGCAGTCCGTCGAAGCGCTCGGGCAGGGCGCCCCCGGCGGCGGCCACGGTGGTGGTGGCGAGCCGATCGGCGGCGGGGGAGACGGCGAGGGACACGGTTGTTCCGCCCGTGGCTGTATTCACTCCGGTGACGATGATGCTGCCGTCCGGCTGGAGCTGGACTGACTGCACGTCGGTGCCGATGGCGGCGATCAGCGCGTCGCGCAGCTCCGTGGGCGTCACCGCGCTCACGTCCGCGACACCGGAGAGCGCGACAGGCTCCGTGGTGGTGGCTCCAGTGGGCCCGTGTGTCACCCGCACCGTCTGGCCGGAGAGATCGTGGGTGCCACTCGCACCGGGCGCGGCGATGGTGAAGGAGGGAGGCCGGGCCACGTGGGGGCGGATCTCCACGCGGCCTCCGGTGACGGAGATCGCGAACCGCGGCTGGCCGCCCGTGGGGGTGACGCCGCTGGTGAGCACGGCATCGAGCTGGTCGGCGGTGAGCTGGACGCGACCGTTGGTGAAGGAGGGAGCGCCGGCGCCGACGGCGGTGTTGACGAACCCTGGGGTGATGGTGACGGTGGAGGTGATGCGCGGAGTGTCGGGGGCGGCGGTATCCCAGGCGCTGATCTGCAGGCGGGTGCCGTCGTAGAGGGTATAGGTGTTGCCGGGGCCCGTGGGCGCGGCGGCGCGGAGCACGGGCGGCTGGGCCGGGAGGAGGGTGGTGCCCGACGCGAGGCTGTCGAGCTGGAGGGCGAGCTGGTCGACCACTTCGACGTAGCGCGAGATGCCATTGATGCGCTCGAGGACGTAGTCCTCGTGGGTCGGGTC
>QKJM01000207.1 GCA_003249315.1 Archangium sp. | reverse complement strand
CGCAAGGCGAAGGGGAGGGTGGCCCAGGCCCAGGAGGCGCTGGGCCGGCAGGCGCTGCACGCGTGGCGGCTGGCCTTCCCTCATCCTCGCACGGGCAAGGTTCTGCGCGTGGAGGCGCCACTGCCTCCGGACTTCACCACCGCGCTGGAGGTGCTGCGCGGCGGGCCCTGAGGAGGTGGCTAGACTCCGCCCAGGCTCAGGTTCTGCTGGCGCTTGGAGAGGATCTTCACCGGTTGGATCGCCATGACGCGCATGAAGACCTGGAGCAGCTCCGGGTCGAACTTGTGGCGCATCTCCGTCCACATCAGCATCAGCGCCACCTCGGGGCCGTAGGCGTCGCGGAAGGGCCGGTTGGACGTCAGCGCGTCATACGTGTCGCAGATGGCGATGATCTTCGCGTACACCCCGAGGTTCGTCTTGGGGATGATCATCTGGATGTTGCCGTGCGAGTCCCGCACCGCCGTGCCGAAGTCCGCCTTGTGCTCGAAGGTGGTGACGACGCGCAGCAGGGTGGAGCGGGAGAAGCCCTTCTCCATGAGGATGTTGCGCACGGACATCAGCGGGGCCTTCTGGATGAGGGTCTTCTCCTCGGGGCGGAGCGCGCCCCGCTTGGTGGAGAGATCCTCGGGGATGGTCACCATGCCCGCGTCGTGGAAGAGCGCGATGTAGCCCAGATCCCTGAGCTGCGGCTTGGTCAGCCCCAGCTCCATGCCGAACACGATGCTCGTCAGGCACACGTTCACCTGGTGGTACACGAGGTAGTCCTCCTCGCGCTTCATCGTCGTCATCCCCAGGAAGTGCGTCTTCTGATCCATGGAGATGTCCACGAAGTCCTGCACCAGGCGCATGGCCTTGCTGGTGTTGAGGGGCTTCCCCTCGCGGACCGACTCCAGGTACTTCTTGATGAAGAAGACGGCCCGGGCGTAGACGGTGAGCGCGTACTTCTTCCGGTCCACCTTCTGCTCGTCCGGGTTCTCCAGGTCGTCCTTGTTCAGCTTCTCCTTGAGCTTGGAGAACCTGGCGACCTTGATGTTGAGCAGCTTGCGCCCCGCCAGCCCGTCCTCCTCGGCGGCCTCCGTCTGCTCCTTGCTGAAGATCCAGATGAAGTTCTTCAGCTCGGGCATGGTGACGGGCTTGGTGAGGGTGATGCCCCCCACGTCCTTGGCCCGCATCTCCCCCAGCAGGTAGCGCTGGTTCTCGATGGAGTTGAGGTCCACCTTCACCAGCATGTTGTTGAGGTAGAAGGAGTCCTTGACGCCCACCAGCTCCAGCCGGCCCTCCTTGGAGATGACCTGGTTGATGAGCTCCTGGAGCTGGCCCAGCGGCTTCTGGAAGACCGCGTTCTCCGGATCGTACATCTTCACCGAGCGGATGAGCATGTAGAGGCCCGAGACGAGTCCTCGCGCGAGAGTCTGGAGCTTCTCCGAGTACGCGCGGGCGAACTCGTTGATGTCCTCTCCCTGGCTCTGGGTGATCTTCAGGTTCTCGGCCACGGGCTCACACCTCCTCCTGGACGGCGGTGTCGCCGAACAGGGCCTTCTTCGTCTGGTACATCACCTTGCGGGCCGAGGTGAGGACCTCGAGCGGCTGGCTCTTGTCCTCCACCACTCCCAGAAGGGCCTTGTAGGACTGGATGGAGCAGGCGCCCGCCAGGCCGGAGATGGCCAGCAGCTTGTCGTCCAGCACCTTCTTCTTGTTGAGCAGGGAGGGCTTCACCGACAGGATCTGCGTCATCATGGCGATGGCGCCCGGCAGCCCCGTGGCGCCGATGGAGGTGAAGAAGATCGTGCGCTCCTCGGAGCCCTTCTTCTCGAAGGAAGGATCCTTCACCTGCCGGACCAGCTCCACGTAGGCCTTCTCGCGATCGATCTCCGGCAGCAGCCGGGCCGCGAGCATGCGCACCTGGGCGGTGGAATCGTTGAGCGCCTCGACGATGAGCCGTCGCGACTCGCCGGTGCGGCCGCGGGCGATGATGTTCATCACCTCGAGCTTGAGGGCCAGGTTGGGGTTCTGGAGCACCTGGGCGAACATCTTCACCTTGTCCGGGTGGTTGCTCCTGTCGAGGATGTAGACCATGTCGCGCACGGTCTGAGGCCGGTCCGACTGCAGCCGTGAGACGAAGGGCTCGGGCATCTCCTGGGCATAGGGCGCCAGCACGTCGCACAGGAGCAGGCGGTTCTCCGGAATCTCGATGGTCTCCAGCGCGGTGAGGAGGGCGAAGATGCTGCTGGAGTCGAGTGCCTGCAGGTAGCGGGTGATGTCCACCGGGTTCTTCGGGCGGGTCGTCTTGAGCGTCTCCGCCACGCGCATCAGGCGCTGCTCGTCCCCCATCTTCTGGGTGAAGTAGCCGAACAACCGGCCGGCATCGCCGGTGGGGTCGCGCTGATCCATCGCCCGCAGCTTGAGGACGATCTGGTTGATGGTGCCGAAGTCGTCCTGGATGAGCATGGCGTCGAGGAGCTGGACGAAGATCTCCTCGAGGAGCGCCGTGTCTTCCACGCCGCCCTCCATCACCTGGAACACCGCGCTCACCAGCTTGGGGAAGAGCCGCGGGCCCTCCTCCTCGGTGATCTCCCGCTGCAGCCGGGCCTTCAGCTCGTCCGAGGCGTAGGTGCCGCCCACCACCAGGCCGCGCATCTGGTCCACGCCGTCCAGTTGGGACTCCAGATCCTCCGCGTTCACCCGGGCGAAGCGCAGGTAGTCGTCCGAGTTCGTCTTCAGGCGCGAGTAGAGGTAGTTGACGACCTTGTCGACCTCCACCTCCATCTCCTCCTCGGAGACGTTGTCCATCTTGAAGCCCTCGACCACCACGTACTCGAGGTGCTCCAGGGCCGCCTTCCAGAGCTGGGAGAGGACGTCCTCGGCGCCACGATCCGGCTCGGAGAGGGCGATCAGGGTGAAGCCCACCAGCTCCTCGATGGTGAGTCCGGGGCGGAAGATGAGCTGGCGGATGCCGTCTCGGAAGAACTTGTAGGGGAGCGGAGTGTCCTCGGCGAAGAGCGGCTCGCCGTGCAGCATGAGGTTCTGCTGCTCCACCTTGACCGACAGGGGGCCGTGTTTCTCGGTGTACTCGGAGATGGCCTCCAGCGCCCGAGAGAGGAACTCGGGGAACCGGGCCTCGTTGTGCCGGTACATGCCGATCTGCTTGATGCCCTTGATCAGATGGAAGGTGAAGTTCTTCGCTGCCTCCACCTTCTCCCGCACGGCTACATCGGCCGCGGGGTCCGGTCTGTTGCTGGAAGCTGTGTGGGCCTGGGCCATGACCCGTCCAGTCTAACCCGAATCTTTCCGTGTCGCGCGCTCGGAGAGCGTCGGGGGACCCGGTGAAGACGCGAAGGCGCCCCCACCCGCGGAGGAGTGGAGGCGCCAGGAGTGCTGCCGACGGGGCTCGGGCCGGCTACTGGAGGGCCGCGGTGGTGTCGGGGTTCACCTCCGCCATCAGCGCCGCCAGCTCCGCCTTCAGCTTGTCCTTGGCGCGGATCTCGAGCTGACGGGCCCGCTCGCGCGAGAAGCCGAAGTGCTCGCCCAGCTCCTTGAGCGTCATCGGCCGCTCGTTCATCACCCGCTGCTCGATGATGAAGCGCTCGCGCGGATCCAGCCGCATCAGCGCCGTGCGCACCCGGGCGTTGATGAGGCCCGCCTCCTCCTTGTCCGCGAACTCGTCGTCCTGCGGCGCCCCCGAGCTCACCACGAAGTCCACGTGGCTGTTGCCCCCGTCCTCGCCCATCGGCGCGTCCAGCGAGAGATCCCTCCCGCCCATGCGCTGCTCCATCTCGCGCACCTCGCCGGGCTTCACGTGCAGGCGCTTGGCGATGTCGTCCACGTTCACCACCGCCTCGCCGTTGCCGAACTTCTCCAGCTCGCGCCGCGTGCGGGCCAGACTGAAGAAGAGCTTGCGCTGGGCCTGGGTCGTGCCCAGCTTCACCAACGACCAGCTCTTCAGGATGTAGTTCTGGATGTACGCGCGGATCCACCACACCGCGTACGAGATGAGACGGATGCCCTTGTCCGGATCGAACTTCTGCACCGCCTTCATCAGCCCGATGTTCCCCTCCTGGATGAGGTCGGACATCTTGATGCCGTAGGAGCGGTATTCGTAGGCGACCTTCACGACGAAGCGCAGGTTGGAGGTCACCAGGCGGTGGCCGGCGGACAGATCTCCCTTGATGAACCTTCGGGCCAGGGCCTGCTCCTCCTCCACCGAGAGCAGGGAGTA
>QKJM01000377.1 GCA_003249315.1 Archangium sp. | reverse complement strand
TTGCTCGACGAGGTGAGGTGGACGAGCGAGGCGCTGCCAGGAGTGTCCTGGCAGTTGGAGCCGAAGAAGAGGACGCCGGAGGGCAACGACGAGTCTGGAAGCTTCTGCGCGACGCCGGAGGGCACCCGCTACGGAGGAGGAGACCGGGGCACGCCGGGAGGGGAGAACCGTCCATGCGGACCGTGAACCATCCCCTCTCCCTCTGGGAGAGGGACGGGGTGAGGGTGCCTGCCCCCGTCCTGCACACCGCGTCCCCGAGACCCGCGTCCCCATTCCTCTCCGTCCTGGTGGCGCTGTGTACCCTCACCACGGCCTGTGGAACGGAGTCCGCCTGTGGGCCGAGCGCGGGGACGGTGACGAGGGTCATCGACGGGGACACGGTGGTGCTCGCGAGCGGAGAGCGGGTGCGCTACCTGCTGGTGGACACGCCGGAGAGCACGGGAGGCAAGCGCGAGTGCTTCGGCGCACAGGCGAGCGCGCTCAACCGCGAGCTCACCGAGGGGCGAACGGTGCAATTGCGGTACGCGGAGGCCTGTACGGATCGCTACGGGAGGCTGCTCGCGTACGTGACGGTGGATGGGCGAGAGGTGAACACGCAGCTCGTCGAGCGAGGGTATGCCTGTGTCCTCTACATCCCTCCGGCGGGGGAGTCCCGGCGGGCCGAGTTCAAGGCGCTCGAGGCCGCCGCGCGGCAGGCACGGCGTGGACTGTGGGGGGCTTGTGCCTCCTCGCCGTGTACGCGGTGAGCACGGGGCCCGCACGGATTCAACCCGAGGTTCCTGATACCCTCACCCCGTCCCTCTCCCAGAGGGAGAGGGGTAGTGGGTTCAGAACTTCACTCCGAGGGCCGTGCGGAGCTGGGTGTCGAAGCGGGACACGGTGGCGGGGGGCGCGGCGTCGTAGGTGACGATGAAGCCGGTGGTGAAGGTGAGGAGCTTGTTGACCTCGAACGCCAGCAGCGTCTCGTTGAGCAGGCGGACGTCCGAGAACCGCGTCACCTTCGGCTGTACGTAGAACGTCTCCATCAGGCTCACGTTCTCCATGAGCTTCAGCTGCCCCAGCACGTAGCTGCTCAGGCGCAGGTCGAAGAAACGGTTGCCCGCATCCGGCGCGTCGTCCGAGCGCAGGTGTTCGTACTCCACCATCGCCGCCATGCCGAGGATGAGGCCCCCTGCCTCCGACTTCCAGAGCGTGAAGCGCGGCCCCGCTCCCACCAGGGCCCGGAGCTGCAGCCTCCGGAAGGCGTCGAGCTCGTGCTGCGCGAATGTCTCCCCCGCCAGCCACGGCAAGAAGCGGTAGCGGTAGCGCACGTGCTCCATCAGCTTGCTGACGATCGTCTCCTCCTGGGCGATGCCGTACTCACCCCGGGCCACCCCCAGCAGCGTGTGCTTCCCCTTCCGGAGCTGGCCCAGCAACAGCCCTCGCGTCACCAGCAGGTTGTTGCTGCCGGTGCGCCAGTCCGCCGACACCTCCATGCCTCCAGACAGGCCATCCTTCGCCTCATCGTCGAAGAGGGCCTGTGCGTTGACGATCTGCGCCGCCGCGCCTCGCGCCATCAGCAGCGCCAGCAGGAGCAGCAGGGAACCGGCCGAGCGGAGCACCCGGCGGCTTGTGGATTCTGGAAGACGGGACATGGGAAACGGGCCTCCGTCGTGTATTTTGACCACCAATGAAACGCAAGGGGCGCGTGGCCGAGGGGCACGGAGGAGCCGGGCTCACCGGAACGGGTTGGCCCCGGAACAGACTCCCATGATGCACCGATATCTCGTCCTCTTCTTCCTCTTCTTGTTGGTTCCAACGACTGGCCTGGCCCTCAACGAGGGTCTGGGCAAGACCCCACCGGAGGTGGATCGCCGCACGCCCACCGCCACCGTGTCGGGCTTCCTGGAGGCGACGCATGCCCGGGATGTCGAGCGCATGCCGCACTATCTGTGGCTGTCACACCTGCCCCCGGAGAAGCAGCGGGTCGAGGGCGCGCGGCTGGCGAAGCGGCTGATGTTCGTGGTGGACCGGAAGCTGTGGTTCGACTTCTCCCACATCAGCCAGGAGCCGGACGGGGACCCGGCGGACCCCCTCTACGACACGCTGGGGCAGGTGCCACTGGGACGTGGCATGCGGGACATCCGGCTGCGGAAGGTGAAGGGGCCGGATGGCCATCCGGTGTGGGTGTTCAGCGAGGACACGGTGCGCGCCATCGACGCGCTCTTCGCGGAGCACGGCTCGCCGCTGATGGAGAAGCTGCCGCCGATGCTCTTCGTGCGTCCCTTCGGCATGGGCGTCCTGGAGCTGTGGCAGTGGCTGGGGCTGGCGCTGCTGCTGAGTGTGGGCGTGCTGGCGTGCAAGGGGCTGGAGTCGCTGGCGCTGCGCATCGCCATCCGGGCCGCGAGCTTGACGAAGGCTGGCTGGGACGACCAGGTGATTTCGGCGGGGCGTGGCCCGCTGCGCTTCGTCATCCTCTCCTTCGTGGCGGCCGGGAGCACGCGCCTGCTGCTGCTGCCGCCTCCGGCGCAACGGGCGGTGGATGTGCTCGCGCGCTCGCTGGCCATCGTCTCGGTGGCGTGGTTCGTGCTGCGCTTCGTCAAGCTGGCGGCCCGCTTCATCGAGCAGAAGGTGGCCAGCCAGACGGGAGCGGACGAGGGGCGCGTGCGCGGTCTGCGCACCCAGCTCGCGGTGCTGCGCCATGTGGTGGTGGTGGCCACCTATGTCATCGCCGCCTCGCTGCTGCTCCTGCAGTTCGAGCAGGTGCGCAACGTGGGGGTGTCGCTGCTGGCCTCGGCGGGTATCGCCGGCCTGGTGCTCGGCCTCGCCGCGCAGAAGTCCATCTCCACCCTGCTGGCCGGCATCCAGCTCTCCATCACCCAGCCGGTGCGCATCGGCGACACCGTCATCGTCGAGGGCGAGTGGGGATGGATTGAGGAAATCTCCCTCACCTACGTGGTGGTGAAGGTGTGGGATTTGCGGCGGCTGGTGATTCCGATGGCCCACTTCCTGGAGAAGCCCTTCCAGAACTGGAGCAAGGTGTCTCCGGAGCTGCTGGGCACCATCGAGCTGTTCGCCGACTACCGCACGGACGTGGAGGCGGTGCGCGCGGAGCTGAAGCGCATCGTGGAGAACGAGGGCAAGCACCTGTGGGACGGGAAGGTGCAGGGCGTGCAGGTGACGGGGTGCAGCGAGCGGACGATGACGGTGCGCGCGCTCATCAGCGCGGCGGACTCGGGCAAGCAGTGGGATTTGCGCTGCCTGGTGCGCGAGAAGCTGATCGCGTGGCTGCAGAAGCAGCCGCACGGCCTGCCGATGATGCGCGCCGAGGCCAGCCTGCCCGCGGTGTCGCCGCTCTCTCCCTCGCCCTTCACTGCTTCTCCGGCCCACCCCGGGGAGAACGTGGTGGCGGCCCCCGGCGTGCGGCGCGAGTAGCCGGCTGGCGCCCTAGCGCTTGCAGGGCAGGTACAGCCCGACCTGGGCATCCACCTGCACGTAGATGCGGAGGTAGGCCGGGTGGGGGTAGATGCCCGTCACCTCCGTGCGCAGCACCTGGCCGCGCACGCATCCGAGGTCTTCCGAGAAGGACAGCTCGGTGGACATCTTGTCCTTCACCGCGGCCAGTCGCTCGGAGATGTCCACCCGGAGCGCGTTGCGCGCCTGGTCGCGGATGGACTGGTAGTCCAGGGCGAACTTGAGCTTCACCAGCTCGCTGGCCGTGCCAGGAGTGATTTCCAGGTCCGGGACGGTGAGCTGGTTGTCCATCACCCGCGGGTGCCCGGAGAAGTAGATGTCGCCTCCCACGGGGACGCCATAGCCGCCCACGTTGGCGTTTCCGCCCAGCTTCATCCGGATGACCACCGTGTCGTCCGAGGGGTAGACCGCGGGCTCCTCCAGGTAGAGTTCCGGGTGGGACGAGGAGAAGTGGAGGCGGCCCTTCATCGAGCCCTCCAGGGCCCGGGAGAGCTCCTCGTAGCGGGCCGCGACCGGAATCACCACCTTGAAGGGCCCGGAGGGCAGGGTGGAGACGTTGGCCAGCAGCGGGAGCTCCACCTGCTCGGCCTCGGGCGCATCGGAGGCGTCCGGCGGAAGCTCGGCGCTGGCGAGGCCCGCGTCGGGGCCGTCGATGGGCGCGTTGCTGGCGAGGCCCGCGTCGGAGGCGTCCGGCGGAAGCTCGGCGCTGGCGAGGCCCGCGTCGGGGCCGGCGGTCGGGACGCTGGGGAGCGTCACCGCGGGGGGGGCG
>QKJM01000533.1 GCA_003249315.1 Archangium sp. | reverse complement strand
AGGCGGAGGAGCCGGAGGAGGAGCAGGAGCTGCCCTCGGGGCTGGCGCGGGGGCAGGAGAGGCGGGTGGAGAAGGTGGAGCCGGTGCGGAAGCGCACGAGGCCGCCGCCGAGGCTGACGGATGCGAGCCTGCTGACGGCGATGGAGACGGCGGGGAGGACGCTGGAGGACAGGGACCTGGCGGACGCGATGAGGGAGACGGGGCTGGGGACGCCGGCGACGCGGGCGGCGATCATCGAGACGCTGCTGGAGCGGGGCTATGTGGTGAGGAGGGGGAAGTCGTTCGAGGCGACGGAGAAGGGAGTCGGGCTGATCCAGGTGGTACACCCGGACGTGAAGAGTCCGGCGATGACGGGGCAGTGGGAGGCGTGGCTGCAGCGGATAGAGGAGGGCAGCGGGGACCTGGAGTCCTTCCTGAGAGGAATCGAGGCCTACGTCGTCGAGGTAACGGGCAAGGTGCCACCGAGCCTGAGCGTGCCAACAACCCCTCTCCCTCTGGGAGAGGGACGGGGTGAGGGTGCCGGAAACCGAGGGTTGAATCCGCGCAAACCCCCTCTCCCTCTGGGAGAGGGCCGGGGTGAGGGATTGCGCGGCGGCCCCCGTCCCTCGGACACCCCACGCCCCGAGCGCAGCCCCCGAGCCCCCACGCCCCCGGAGGAGCTCCGGGGCCTGCTGGAGGAGGTCTACGGCTTCAAGGACTTCCGGCCGTACCAGGAGGCGGTGTGCCGTGCGGCGACGGAGGGGGCGGATCTGCTGCTGGTGATGCCGACGGGGGCGGGCAAGTCCCTGTGCTACCAGCTTCCTGGCCTGGCGAGGGCGGGGACGACGCTGGTCATCAGCCCGTTGATCGCGCTGATGGAGGACCAGGTGGCGAGGCTGAAGTCGCTGGGGCTGGCGGCGGAGCGAATCCACTCGGGGAGGGACCGGGCGACGTCGAGGCAGGTCTGCGCGGACTACCTGGAGGGGAAGCTGGACTTCCTGTTCATCGCGCCGGAGCGGCTGGGAGTGCCGGGGTTCGTGGAGCTGCTGGCGAGGCGGACGCCGGCGCTGGTGGCGGTGGACGAGGCGCACTGCATCTCGCAGTGGGGCCACGACTTCCGGCCGGACTACCGGCTGCTGGGGGCGAGGCTGCCGACGCTGAGGCCGGCGCCGGTGGTGGCGCTGACGGCCACGGCGACGCCGGAGGTGCAGCGGGACATCGTCCAGCAGCTCGGGCTGAAGGGGAGGGAGCGGGGGGCGGCGCGTACCTTCATCCACGGCTTCCGGCGCACCAACATCGCCATCGAGGTGCGCGAGCTGAACCCGAGCCAGCGGGGCGAGGCCATCCGGGAGCTGCTGGCCGAGCCGGCGAACCGACCGGCCATCGTCTACGCCTCCACGCGCAAGCACGCGGAGCAACTGGCGGAGCGGCTGGGGGAGGAGTTCTCCACGGGCACGTACCACGCGGGCCTGGGGGCGGCGGAGCGGGACGCGGTGCAGGCGGCCTTCCTCGGGGGCCGGCTGGAGGTGATCGTCGCGACGACGGCCTTCGGCATGGGCATCGACAAGGCGGACGTGCGCACGGTGGTACACGCCGCGCTGCCGGCGAGCCTGGAGGGCTACTACCAGGAGCTGGGTCGCGCGGGCCGGGACGGAAAGCCCTCGCGCGCGGTGCTGCTGCACTCCTTCATCGACCGGCGGACGCACGAGTTCTTCCACCAGCGGGACTACCCGGAGCCCTCCGTGCTGGAGCGCCTCTTCCGGGCGGCGCGAGAGGAGCCGCAGCCCAAGGAGGCGCTGGCGGCGAGGGTGCGCCTGGAGTCGGATGTCTTCGACAAGGCGCTCGAGCAGCTCTGGATTCACAAGGGCATGGAGGTGGCGCCGGACGAGTCGGTGCGCCGCGGGCGGTTGGGCTGGGAGGCTTCGTATCGAGCGCAGCGGGAGCACAAGCAGCACCAGCTCGAGCAGATGGCGCGTTATGCGGAGTCGCACGGGTGCCGGATGCGGCACCTGGTGGCGCACTTTGGCGATGTGCAGGACAAGGGGACGCCCTGCGGCCTGTGCGACGTCTGCGCGCCCGACGCGTGCGCCACCCTGCGCTTCGCTGAGCCCTCGTCCGCCGAGAGGGAAGCGCTCTCTCGCATCCTCGAGGCGCTGCGCGAGTGGGACGGCCAGGCGACGGGCCGGCTCCACCGCGAGCTGTTCGGCGAGGCGCTGCCCCGACGCGACTTCGAGCGGCTGCTCGGGGGGCTGGTCCGCGCGGGGCTGGTGCGCCTGTCCGAGGACTCCTTCGAGAAGGACGGCCGCAGCATCTCCTTCCAGCGCGTGACGCTCACCGCCGAGGGCCAGGAGACGCGGAGGCTCGTCGCCGGGCAGGTGCTGCTGCCGCTGGCTCCGGAGTCGGCCCCCTCGCCTCGACGTCGGGGTACGAGGAAGAGCACGCGTCGCAAGGGAGCCGCGTCGTCGGGCACCCGGAGGACGCGAGCGGCTCCAGAGCGGCGGGAGGAGGCCTCTCCCCGGTTGGTGGAGGCGCTGCGCGAGTGGCGGCTCGCCGAGGCGCGGCGGCGGCGCGTGCCCGCCTTTCGCATCCTCACCGACAAGGTGCTGAGCGCCATCGCCGCCGAGCGCCCCCGGGATGGCGAGGCCCTTCAAGGCATCCCTGGCGTGGGTCCCAAGCTCACGCAGCGCTACGGCGACGCCATCCTCGCCCTCGTGGGCCGCGTATCGCCATAGGCGCTACCGTTCGGGAGTGTCCGATTCGAGCGCATGCCGTCCGAGATTCGGACAGTCCAGGTTTGTGCTCGCAACCCCTTGAGCCAACGGACAATTCACCAGGAAGAGTCAGGACTCTTTACAAGAGTTCCCAGGACGACTGGTGTATCCATGCTCCGAGGCGACTCATGAACTGCCACCTAAATCCATGTTTTCCGGTGTGTTCAGGTGTTGGCCCGAGGATTGCTCATGGAAGGGGGCCGTGGCCGCGGCTGGAAATCCCAGGCGGCGCCATCCAACCCTTGTAGTCCCTCAAAAGGAAGCCCCCTCATGCGTAAGCTTTCCATGGCGTTGCTGGCCGGTGTCGCCCTCGTCGGCTGTGGTGTCGAGCCGCAGGCCGAGAACCAGGAGATCATCTCCAACCTGGTCGAGGCCGGCTTCCCGTCCGACGACATCATGGTCGTCGATGAGCTCGTATACGTGGGGCGCGACGCGCATGTGACGCTCGAGGCTTCCCGCGAGATGCTCCAGTCCGGCGAGGAGAGCGCCGAGCAGTACCGGACGAACAATCTCGTCAGCAGCTCCGTGACGAAGATCTGCGTCGTCCCCACCTCCGCGTTCAACAGCTACAGCCGGCTCAGCGCGGGGCTCGATCTGGCCATCGATAACTACAACTCCCAGGGGCTCTCCTTCACCATGGTGCGGGGCTCGGCCCCCGACTGCAGCGCGACCATCAGCGCGAAGACCACGAGCGGCGTTGGCGGCTCCGCTGGCTTCCCCAAGGGCGGCAAGCCCTACGGCACCATCAACATCGGCACCGGGCTGCAGAACTACAGCAATGACGTGAACGAGCACGTCATCACCCACGAGCTTGGCCACTGCATCGGTTTCCGCCACTCGGACTACTACGATCGGTCCATCAGCTGCGGCTCCGGCGGCAACGAGGGAAGCGCCGGCGTGGGCGCCATCCACATCCCTGGCACGCCGACCGATGCCCGGGTGGGCGGGTCGATCATGAACTCCTGCCTCCGCTCGAACGAGTCCGGTGAGTGGAGCAGCTCGGACAAGACCGCGCTGCAGTACCTCTACTGAGTGATGGCGCGGCAGCCCCCGGGTCCGTCCGTGACTCCGTGGGGTCAACTCCTCGTGGGCACCGTGCTCCTGGGCGTTGCGGCCCGTGGAGCCACGGTGCCCGGGGATACCGCGCGGCCCTCAGAGGTAGGGCGAGAGCAGCCGGGCCACCCCGTCCCGCAGGCGGATGGGAAGCGAGCGGCTGTTCACCTCCTCCAGCGTCAGGCGCCGGGCGCGCTGGAGCTTCGCGTCGATGAGTGACTCCAGGCGCGCGGCCAGCTCGGCGTCGTAGCACTCCACGTCGAACTCGAAGTTGAGCCTCAGGGAGCGAGGGTCCCAGTTCGCCGAGCCCACCAGGGACCACACCCCGTCCACCACCATCAGCTTGGAGTGGTCGAACGGGGGCGCGGTGAGGAAGACGTGGCAGCCGGGGCGCAGTACCTGCCAGAGCTGCGCGGTGGC
>QKJM01000838.1 GCA_003249315.1 Archangium sp. | reverse complement strand
ATGCTCCAGCAGCAACCGCACCAGCGGCCCCAGCGCCACCTCCCCCAACCCCGCCAGCGCCTCCGCCGCCGCGTTGCGCGCCCCCGTCTCGTCCCGCTCGCCCAGCACGGCGATCAGCCTCGCCACCACCGCCTCTCCATCCGGCAGCCGGGCGAATCCCTCCGCCGCCACGCGGCGTACCCGCCAGCTCTCGTCGTGGAGCCCGGCCACCAGCGCCTCCAGCGCACCCTCGGCGGCCACGTCCAGCTCCAGCAGGGTCTGGTAACGCACCTCCTCCGCGTTCAGCCCCTGCTCGCTCATTCGTTTACCCTCCGCCCCGTGTCGCGTACCGCCTCCGTCAGCAGCAGCGCCTTCAAATCCAACAGCAGCTTGAGCCGATCCGGCGGACCACACACCCCCACCACGAAGGGCACCGGCCCCACCGCTCCCAGCGCCGGGGCGGGCTTGATCTCACTGCGCCGCAGCCGCACCACCTCGGACACCCGGTCCACGCAGAAGGCCACGCGCCGCCGGCCCAGCCAGCACACCAGCAGCCGCGTCTTCCTCCCGGACGTCGGGGACTCCTCGCCGAGCAACCGCTTTCGCAGATCCACCACGGGGATGATGGCTCCCCGCAGGTGGATGACGCCCTCGATGAAGAGAGGTGCCCCCCGGATGGGGGTGGGACGGTGGGGGGGGAGGATCTCCTCCACCCGCATGATGTCCACCGCGTACTCCTCCGGCCCCACGTAGAAGGCGCAGAGCTGGACGAGCGGCTCCCTCTCCTTCGCCTCCTCGGGCGGCGACCGCGACACGATCTCGAACCGGTGCGACTGTCTCATGCCAGGGCCTGCCAGATGTCGAGCAGGATGAAGAGCTGCTTGTTGCGCCGCCCCAGCCCCACCACGCAGTCGCGCTCGCCTCCGACCACGCCAGGCACATCCAGCTCCAGCATCGAAGGACGCAGCCGGACCACCTCGGAGACCGAATCCACCCAGATGCCGGCCAGACCATCCGCCGTCTGCACCACGATGATGCGTGCGGAGCGCGGGGGCTCCGGTGCGTCCGGACCCGCCACCAGCGAGGCCTTGTCCGTCAGGCGCAGCTTCACCTTGATGTCGTAGACGGGCAGCACCTCGCCCCGCAGGTACACCACCCCCAGCAGGTTGGGAGCGGCCCTGGGCACCTCGGTGAGCGGCGGCACCTTCACGATCTCCCGCACCCCATGGATGGGCACGGCGTAGAACTCCCCCTCGAGCCGGAAGGCCAGGTACTCCTCGGGGCTCTCCTCGGGGAGGGGGGAGCTCGTCGCGTCGGTGCCGGCCACCAGCTCCTCCAGGAAGCCGATGTCCTCATCGGGGCGATAGAAGAAGGTGTCGAGCAATACGGACAGGGCAGGCACGGTCAGTAAGGATAGCAGCCCTGGAGCCGACGGCATCACGCGCGTCTGCGATCCAGGCTCCCTGCCTCCTCCAGCAGGGCCCCCACATCCAGCACCAGCACGGTGCGCCGGTTGCCCAGATCCGTCGCCCCGGAGATTCCTCGCACGCCCTGCAGACGACCGCCCAGGGAATTGACGACGATGTCCTGCTGGCCCTGGAGCTCATCCACGACGATCCCCAGCCGCTCCTGGGCCAGCCCCGCGACCACGACGAAGTGGCGTCCGCTGTTGCGCTCCGGGTGGCCGAACAACCGCGCCATCCGCACCAGGGGCAGCGTGTGCTCCCCTCGCACATCCAGCACCTCGCGCCGCTCCACCGTGCGGATGTCCCCGGGCGTCACCGAGAGGATCTCCAGCACGCTGTTGAGCGGTACCGCGTAGGTGCGCCCGCTCACCCCCACCAACAACGCGCGGATGATGGCCAGGGTGACGGGCAGGGTCAGATGGAAGCTGGTGCCCTGGCCGCGCTCGCTCCACACGTCGATGATGCCGGAGAGGTTGCCGATGTTGTTCTTCACCACATCCAGCCCCACTCCGCGACCACTCAGCGTGGACACCTTGCGGGCGGTGGAGAAGCCCGGCAGGAAGATGAGGTTGAGCAGCTCACGCCGATTCATCTCCCGCGCCTGCACCTCGGTGATGAGGCCCCGTTTGAGCGCCATCTCGCGCACGAGCAGCTCGTCGATGCCGGCCCCGTCGTCGCTCACCTCGATGAAGACGTGGTTGCCCTTCTGCTCCGCCCGCAGCGACACCCGCGCCCGCCGAGACTTGCCATTCGCCAGCCTCGTCTCCGGCGACTCCACGCCGTGATCGATCGCATTGCGGATGATGTGCATCAGCGGATCGCTCAGCTCCTCGACGATGAGCTTGTCCAGCTCCACCTCGCCGCCGCTGATGATGAAGTCGATCTCCTTGCCCTCCTCGCGGGCGATGCGGCGCACCAGCCGGGCCAGCTTGTCGAAGACCTGCCCCACCGGCACCATGCGCGCTTCGAGCAGGCCCTGCTGCAGCGCGTCGAGCTTGCGCTCCAGTTGCCGCGTCTCGCGCGCCAGCTCCTGCCCATACTGCCTGGAGGCCGCCGTGGCGACCTCCTGCTGCTGCCGCGCGGCCTCCGCCATGCGCTGCAGGTTGGCCTTGATCAGCAGCAGCTCGCCCACGGTGTTCATCAGCGCGTCCAGCCGGCCGATGTCCACCCGCACCGTCTGGGTGAGCGAACGGAGCGACTCTTCCGTCCGAGGCCCTCTCGGCGGCCCGTCCTCCGACAGCATCAGCGTGCGCACCGGAGGCTCGGACAAGGTATGGGGAGACGACACCACGGACGAGTCGGACATCGAGCCCCCCTCCGCCCGTGAATCCTCCAGCGCCTGCTCCATCCGAGAGCCCGACTCCTGCCCGTCCGCCGTGGAGGCTCTCGTCCGAGAGGCCTCCTCCTCCCGCGCCCCCCCCTTCTTCGCGGGGGGCGGAGCCACGGAGCCCATGGGCTCGGCGGCCCCGGTCGCTGGACGCACCTTCAGCGCGAAGATCTGGGCGGGAGTGCCCTGCAGCTTCGCCTCCAGCTCCTCGGCCGACACCTTGGCGCCGAAGATGAGATCGAACGCGATGCCCGTGGCCCCGCCCGGCTCCGAGGAGGGCAGCGTGCTGACGACCTCCCCCAGCGGCTTGAGGCGGACATTGAGCTCGGTCAGCCCGGTGTCGAAGTCCGACAGATCGAACGGGGCCCGGATGCGCCAGAGGGCCACGCCGCGGCGGACGTTCTCGCGCAGGCGATGCTCCTCGTACTCGGTGAAGACGGCGCGCACCTGTGGCTCCAGATCCAGCCGATCCAGCGGATCCTCCTCGCCGGCCGCCTCCGCGCTGCCCACACCGTCCAACCGCGCCACCAGCTCCTTCAGCCGCATCGCCATGGAAGGCGAGAACTCCTCGCGAGCCGCCTGCGCCAGCATCCCCTGGAAGACGTCCAGCGACTCGATCAGCATGTCCAGCACGCCGTCATCCAGCGACAGCTTGCCCAGACGCAGCCGATCCAGCAGATCCTCCGCGTGGTGGGCCAGCGTCGCGATGCCCTCCTGACCGAAGAGCGCCGCCAGCCCCTTGAGCGAGTGCGCCGACCGGAAGATGCCGTTGAGGAGATCCGGATCCGGCTCCTGCCCGCGCTGCTGATCCAGCACGAGCAGTTCCTTCCCCAGCACATCGACGATCTCCGTGCTCTCGGCGACGAACTCCGCCAGCGCTTTCCCAGCCTGGTTCACGCGAGCTTCAAGTAGCGCCGCACGAGCCCTTCCAGGCTCGCCGGCGAGAAGGGCTTGACGAGATATTCGGCCGCGCCCAGCGCCAGTCCCCGATCGCGATCCTTCTCGCGTCCCTCGGTGGTGACGATGAACAACGGCGTGTCCCGGTAGTGAGGGCTCTGCTTGACGAAGCTGATCAACTCCAGCCCGTTGATGTCGGGCATGTTGATGTCGGTGATGATGAGATCGAACCGGTGACGAGGCAGCAGCTTGAGGGCCTCGAACCCGCTGCTGGTGGAGATGACCTCCAGACCGGAAATGGACTCCACCGCTGCGGAGATGAACTCCCGCGAGGCCTTGGAATCCTCCACGATCAGGACCTTGAACTTCATGCGATGGAACCGGCCCCGATGGTAGCAGAACCGCGGCCCACGGCGAGTCTCACGTCTTGGCGGAGGACAGGCGGCGGGCGAGCCCACCATCCGCGAAGACCGCCACGCGCTTGCCCTTGAAGCGAGGAAGGAAGCGCTCGGAGAGGGCGGAGGCCCGGGCGGCGTCCCCCAGACCGCTGGCCGAGG
>QKJM01000052.1 GCA_003249315.1 Archangium sp. | reverse complement strand
GAAGTCCCCACCACTGAGCCCCCGAGGGGGACCGGCAGGGGCTCTCATGCTCCTTCGGTCTCCCTTCCAGGACCCCTGGGCGGTCCCCGGTGCTTCCCTGCCCGCTTCGTCCGGCACGGGGCTCTACAGCGGCGATTCGCTCCGGTAAGCTCCCGCCCGTAGCCCTCCCTGCCCCCCGCCGGACTGTCCACGGGAGGCGGGCCCACATGGTTCTCCCTGGGTGCGAGCGGAGTGTAGTTACCCCTGTAGCTTCGTGCGCCAGAGGAAGCCCGAATTGATGGTTTTCGGCCCATCATCAATTCGGGCTAAGTGTTCGGAATCATTTAGGAAACGCTTTTTCTCCCACCAAGAGAGGGCTAGGGTGAGGGCTCGCATGTCTCCCACCATTCGTCCCCGCGCCCGCCTCTCCACCATGCTCCTTACGCTCGCGCTGGCCACCAGCTGCGCTCACACGCCAGGCCCCGTGGAGGTGGCGGAGACCTACGCCCGCGCCCTGGACGAGGGGCGCATGGAGGAGGCCCACGCGCTGACGAATCTCTCTCCCGAGGAGCGTTCGTCCTTCCTCGAGCACTACGGGAACGTGGAGCCGCGGCGGGCGAGGGCCGCGGAGGTTCGCGCCGCCCTGCCGGAGCTGCGGGCCAGTGCTCCCTCTCTCACCCTGATACGCGGCCCCGAGGGATGGCGGGTGGTGGAGCAGCAGCCGGGGGAGGCGCCACGTGCCACCCTGGGACGCTTCCTCGACGCAGTGGAGGCAGAAGAGTGGTCCCTGGCCTGGTCGCTCCTGCACGGCCCGCTGCGAGCCCGCTATACCCCCGAGCGCCTGCACGAGGACTTCCAGCGCGAGCCCCTGGCGACCGAGCGCCTGCGCCGGGCTCGACTGGCCTGGCAGGAGCCGGTGCGGATGACGGGCTCGGGCGCCGAGTTCCCCCTGAGTGAAGATCGGGCAGTGCTGCTGGTCCGGGAGGGCGGGGCATGGCGCGTGGCCGCCATCGAATGAGAAGCCATGCAGCCGGGGGCCCGATGGATTAGAGGAGGTTGACACCTCCGGGTGGGCTGGCATCCTCCGCCCCCTTCCGCGGCGGGGCCCCCCTCCAACCCCCCGGATTCAAAAAGGATTCAGGTACTCCGCATGAGCGTTTCCGAGCGCGACATCCTCACGGCGATGTCGAAGGTGATGGATCCCGAGCTGCACGTGGATCTGGTGAAGGCCGGGATGGTGAAGGACATCCGCGTGGACGGTGACACGGCGAAGCTCAAGATCGAGCTGACGACCCCGGCCTGTCCGCTGAAGGGGAAGATTCAAGCGGACGCGGAGGCGGCGCTCCGCGAGGTGCCGGGGCTGAAGTCCTTCGAGCTCGAGTGGGGTGCGCAGGTGCGCTCGGCCCCCCTGGGCGCGGGTGGCCCGCAGGGCCAGGCGCTGCTGCCCGAGGTGAAGAACGTGATCCTCGTGGGCGCCGGCAAGGGCGGCGTGGGCAAGAGCACCGTGGCGGTGAACCTGGCGGCGGCCCTGGCGCGCGAGGGCGCCAAGGTGGGCCTGCTGGACGCCGACTTCTACGGCCCGTCCGTGCCCCTGATGACGGGGATCACCGAGCGCCCGGTGAGCCCGGACGGCAAGACGCTGCTGCCCATGGAGAAGCACGGGCTGAAGGTGATGTCCATCGGCTTCCTGGTGGAGGCGGATCAGGCGCTCATCTGGCGCGGGCCGATGCTGCACGGAGCGCTGATGCAGCTCGTGCGGGACGTGCGCTGGGGCGAGCTGGACTACCTCATCCTCGACCTGCCGCCGGGGACGGGGGACGTGGCGCTGTCCCTGTCGCAGTCGGTGCGGGCCGCGGGCTCGGTGCTGGTGACGACGCCGCAGGACGTGGCGCTGGCGGACGTGGTGCGCGCCAAGCAGATGTTCGACAAGGTACAGATCCCCGTGCTGGGCATCGTGGAGAACATGAGCCAGTTCATCTGCCCCCACTGCTCGCAGGGCACCCCCATCTTCAACCGGGGCGGCGGGCGCAAGGCGGCGGAGATGTTCCAGATCCCCTTCCTGGGGGAGATCCCCCTCGATCTGAAGATCCGCGAGGCGGGGGACGCGGGCGTGCCGGTGGTGCTGGGCGCGCCGGAGAGCCCCGAGGCCAAGGCCTTCATGGAGATGGCGCGCAACATCGCGGGCCGCGTCTCCGCGGAGAACATGCGGGTGGCGGTGAAGCTGCCGGTGGTAAGCTGACACACACCACACACCGCGCACCCGAGGACGCCCATGCCGCCCGGACAGGACCGAGACGACTTCGTACCGGACCCGCTGCTCGACTCGGAGCCGGAGCGGGAGGGCTCCCGCCCGGGCTTCGTGCCGGAGTTCGTGCGCAAGGTGGCGGTGGCCGGCCTGGGCGCCCTCTTCATGACCGAGGAGGGCATCCGCTCCCTGGCCGGCCAGCTCAAGCTGCCCAAGGAGATGCTCGGCTACATCCTCGGCCAGGCGGAGAAGACGAAGGACGACGTCGGCCGGGTCATCTCCGAGGAGCTGCGACGCTTCCTCCAGTCGGAGAAGCTGCGCGAGGAGTTCTTGAAGCTGCTGTCCGGGATGACGATCGAAGTGAAGGCGCAGATCCGCCTGGTGCCCGACGAGCGCGGCGACGACGACAAGCCAGCGGAGCCACCCGGGCCCAAGGTGGTCGTCACCGAGCTCAACACCCGTAAGGGTGGCACCCGGAAGGCGGCGGCGAAGAAGGAGTAGTCCATGGAAGCCGAGACGCGGCGAAGCTGGAGGCAACACCCGCTGCTGCGACGGCTCCCCCTCCTGGTGCTGGTCGCGCTGGGCCTGTGGCTCTGGCAGGTGACGAACGTCCCCGATCGCGAGCTGGTCTGGCACCTGGAAGGCCCTGGCTGGGGGGAGATCCGGGCTGTCGAGTTCCAGATCAAGGACGAGGGGGGCGAGCTGGTGCGGCGCGAGGAGCGCTTCTTCACCGGGGCTCCACCGGCCTCACTCACGGTGAAGACGGAGCTGCCCGCCGGAACGTACCAGGTGTGGGTTTTCGCCCGGGGCGAGCAGGGGCCCATGCGCCCACCCAGGGTGGAGAAGCTGACACTGGGGGGAGAGGAGACGCACGTCGAGCGCGGGCTGAGGGTGCCTCCGAGTCGTTGACCGTCCGTGGGGGCGGGGCTATAGCCGCCGGGTTCCTCGAAATATCGAGCAAGGGATCTTCTCATGGCTGAGCACATCGTCGTCGTCGGGGCAGGGCAGATGGGGTCGGGCATCGCCCAGGTGGCGCTGCAGGCGGGCCTGCGCGTGACTCTGGTGGACGTGTCCAAGGAGGGCCTTGCCAAGGCCGCGGACCGCATCAAGTCCGGCATGAAGAAGCTGGTGGAGAAGGGCAAGCTGGACGAGGCCCTCCTGAAGGCCGCGGAAGCGAACCTCGCCACGGCCACCAGCGCCTCCGAGGCGAAGGACGTGGACTTCGCGATCGAGGCCGTCACCGAGAACGAGGACCTCAAGCGCCGCCTCTTCCTGGAGCTTGACGCCGTGGTGAAGCCGGGCGGCGTGCTGGCCACCAACACCTCGTCGATTCCCATCACCCGGATCGCCGCCTCCACGAAGCGCCCCGAGTCGGTGATCGGCATGCACTTCATGAACCCGGTGCCGGTGATGAAGCTGGTGGAGCTGATCCGCGGGGCGGCCACCTCCGAGGAGACGTACCAGGCCACGAAGGCCCTGGCGGAGAAGATGGGGAAGACCACGGTGGTCTCCAAGGACTTCCCCGGCTTCATCGTCAACCGCATCCTCATCCCCATGCTCAACGAGGCCTGCTTCACGGTGATGGAGGGGCTGGGGACGGTGGAGGACATCGACACGGCGATGAAGCTGGGGACCAACCAGCCCATGGGCCCGCTGCAGCTCGCGGACTTCATCGGCCTGGACACCTGCCTCTACATCGCCGAGGTGCTCCACAAGGGCCTCGGTGACGACAAGTACCGCCCGTGCCCCCTGCTGCGGCAGTACGTGGACGCCGGCTGGTTCGGCAAGAAGAGCGGCCGCGGCTTCTACAAGTACTAGGAGATTCCTCATGGCCTACGAGAACATCCGTCTGGAGATCGACAACGGCATCGCCGTCCTCACGCTCGATCGCCCCAAGGCGCTCAACGCGCTCAACAGCAAGACGCTGCAGGAGCTGGAGTCCGCCCTCCGCACCCTCGAGCCCTCCGTCCGCGCGCTCATCATCACCGGCGGCGGCGAGAAGGCCTTCGTCGCCGGCGCGGA
>QKJM01000268.1 GCA_003249315.1 Archangium sp. | reverse complement strand
GTGGCTGGCCAGCTCGGGGAAGAAGCGCTGCTCCAGGGCGTGAGCGAGGGTGGCGCCGTGGGCCTCGGCCCAGCGGCGGGTGACGCGCTCGCGGACGTCCTCGCCCCGGGTGTCCACGAAGCGCTCCAGGAGGGGGGTGCATAGCAGGGTGCCGGCCCAGACGACGGCATCGTGGCCGAAGCCCCCGGTGGCCACCGTCACCACCGCGGCCGCACCCGTGGGCACCGAGTAGACGAGCGTGGTGAGAGCTTGCAGCAACTCCTCGCGCATGCCGCCGTGCAGCTCGGCGGCCACCAGCTCCCGGCAGAAGGCGTAGAGGCTGGCCCGGTCGGCGGCGTGGGTGTGCAGGGACTCGAAACCCAGTGGCTCCTCCGCCCTCGCAAGCGTGGCGGGCCCGAAGGTGCCGGCGAGCAGCTCGCGCGTCCGGGCGTCTCCCTGCCAGGCGGCCACCTCCGGGGAGAACACCTCCACCAGCCGCCGCACTCCGTCGCGCAGGGTGTCCTCGGTGAGCTCCACCACTGGGCGGGCCTCGGGCTCGGGGCCGGTGAAGGAGCGGCGTACCTGGCGGGTGACGAAGGTGAGGGCGGTGGCCAGTCCGCGGAAGGGCAGGCGCACGTAACGGTGGAAGGCGCTGCGGGCATCGAGCTCGTCACGGAAGGCCTTCACCAGGATGTCCGCGGGCACCGCCTTGAGGGCTGCCCGGCTTCCCACCGTGTGCAGCTCGTGGCGCAGCCGCTGGCGTAGCCGCTCCGGCTCCTGGGCGGCGGCAGTGGCGGCCCGGGCCAGTTGCTCCAGCTCCGCTCGCGCGTCCCTCAGCGAGGCCTCCAGCGCCCGGGCCTTGAGGGTGCGCGTGTGCTCGGTCCTTCCGAGCAGCATGGTCAGCGTGGGGTCGGCGTCCAGCGGGTACGTGGTGAGCTGGCTCTTTCCTTCCTCCACCTCCGGCTGGTGGGGGGACAGGTAGCGGGCCAGCGGTGGGTAGCCCACGTCCGCCGCCAGCTTCTCCATGTGCCCGCGCGCTACCTCCTCCCGGGTGGCCTCGTTGTAGACGAGCAGGTAGGGCCGTCCATGTCCCACCGCCGCGCGCAGGAAGTCCACCAGTGCTGCGTTCTGGTACGTCTGCCGACTGATGACGAAGATCAGCACGTCCACGGTGACGAGCAGGGCTTCGGTGCGCTCGCGGTTGTCGCGGTAGACGCTGTCGAAGTCCGGCGTGTCCATGACCACCAGTCCCCGAGGCACCATATCGGAGAGGACGAGGTAGAGGCGCCCCGCGGGCCCCGGCTGGTCCACTGGCGCCTCCTCGCCAGAGGCCACCGGCACTATCTCGTAGCGGTGCGTGAGGAAGTCCTTCAGCTCGCCCGTCCACGAGGCCGGATGGGCGGCCGCCAGGCACTGCTTGGTGAGGCCTCCCTCGGGCCGGGCGGGGGAGAGGGACGTGCCCACCAGTCCGTTGAAGAGGGTGGACTTGCCTACGTTGTTCGGCCCGGCGATGGCCACCAGCAACAGCGGGGCCTCCGAGCCGCCCAACCGGGGCAGCAGATCCCTCCTCAGCCGCTCCATCAGTCGCCGCGCCGTCTCGGCGTCAGCGGTCTCCGGAAAGCGCTCGGGAGGCGGCAGGGTATCGCGGGCGGACTCGAGGGCGGTGCGCAGTTCGCTGAAGTCTTTCATCGGGCTGCTCGGCACGACAGCACGCGTCCGCGCCGATGCCCAGATTTCCGTGCATTGTGTGTTGGTCCGGAACGGATCGCCCCGCATCGCGGTTGTCCGGGGGGCCTCCCAGGGGGAGCCCCGAGGGGGGTATGGTGCCGACCCGATGCGACTTCACGCCTCCAGCCTCCTGCTCCTGGGCCTCCTGGCCTGCACCTCCACGCGCACCTCGACGCGCTCCGAGCCGCTAGCCGCGGCGCACGCCCAGGCTCCTCTCCCGTTCATCGAGGACGACTACCCGGGCGCGCTCTCCGAGGCGAAGGCCAGGGGATTGCCCCTCTTCGTCGACACCTGGGCCCCGTGGTGCCACACCTGCCGCTCCATGCGCGCCTTCGTCTTCACGGATCCGGCGCTCGCGCGGCATGCCGAGCGATTCGTCTGGCTCGAAGTCAACACCGACATGCCCCAGAACGCCTCCTTCCAGGAGCGGTACCCCGTCGAGTTCTGGCCCACCTTCTTCATCATCGACCCGCGAGACGGGCGGGCTCTGGTGCGCTTCGCGGGCAGCGCCACCGTCGCCCAGCTCGAGAAGCTCTTCGAGGACGGCGAGCGGGCGTATCGGGGGGAGGCACAGGGGCCGGAGGCGCTCCTGGCGCGGGGGGATGCCCTCTACGGGGAGGGCCGGGCGGCGGAGGCGGCGGACGTGCTGGCCCAGGCGCTCGCCGAGGCTCCGGAGGACTGGTCCCGCCGAGGCCGCACGCTGGAGTCGCTCCTCGTCGCGCAGTGGGGCGCGAAGCGGTACGAGGCGTGCGCTCGGGCGGCGCTGGTGGAGCTGCCTCGGGTGCCTCGCTCGGCCTCGTGGGCGAACGCGGCGGGCCTGGCGCTCTCCTGCGCGTTGCGGCTTCCGGCGGACATGGTGGACGTCGGGGAGCTGCAGGCGTCTCTAGAGGAACGCGCGCGCGAGGCGCTCTCGCCGGAGCTCGACATGCCTGCCGACGATCGCTCGGGCGTGTATGACGTGCTGGTGCAGGCCCTCCACGTGGAGGGGGACGAGGCCGGGGCGAAGGCGCTGGCCTCGCGGTGGCTCACCTTCCTCGAGGGCGAGGCCTCCCGGGCGCCGACGCCCGAGCAGCGCACCGTCTTCGACTCGCACCGCATGAGCGCGGCGCTGGTGCTGGGAGACCTGGGGCGGGTGGTGCCGGCCATCGAGCAGAGCGAAAAGGAGCTGCCGGACGACTACAACCCGCCCGCGCGTCTGGCCGTCCTCTACCTGCGGCTGGGCCGGCTGGACGATGCGCTGGCCGCGAGCAGCCGGGCCCTGGCGAAGGTGCAGGGGGGGCGGCGGCTGCGCGTCCTCTCGGAGCGGGCGGACATCCACTCCGCTCGAAACGAGAAGGATGCCGCGGTGAAGACGCTGGAGGAGGCACTCGCGTACGCACGGTCCCTCTCCGAGGCGCAGGTGTCCCAGAGAGCCCAGGCCGCCCTGGAGCAGAAGCTGGCGGAGCTGAAGGCTCCCTAGGGTTTCCCTGTCCTCAGGCCTGCCCTCGGGTGTCCAGGTCGAAGAGCTCGAAGGTCTCCAGCGGAGACTCGCGCATGCCGCCATCGGTGAAGACGACCACCGCCTCTCCGGGTCCGGACGGGGGCGGAGCGCCGAGGTGGTAGTGGACGGCGGTGCCGTCGGTGACCAGATGGCGCAGCACGCCATCCCGGGCCTCCGAGGCAGGTAGCTCCAGCAGCTCGCGGCTGCGTTTGTCGCGCGTGTGGCCCACCACCTGGGTGAGGCCGGGTGGGAGCCGGCACGGATGGAACCGGCGGCGCGGCGTGGCGGCGTGGTGCGCGGCGTCCTCGGAGCGCAGGCTGGCGCGCTGGTAGAAGATGCCTCGACCCTCGCCATACGAGGCGCTGCCAGGGTGGTGCAGCCCGGGAATGACGAGGGGGCCTTCCTTCCAGCCGGCGACGGCCGCGTCGAGCGTCTGGTTGAGGGCCTCGGCCACCGCCGGTGCGCGGTGCCACTCGCGCTCGGAGAGCCCCATCGTGCGCAGGTCCTCCCGGGTGATGCCCGCATGGAGGACGAGCAGGTCCTCCGCCGCGGCGAGGGCCACGCGGAAGCGCCGGGCGCGCAGCAGGAAGGCCACCCAGGTACGTTGCTCCTCGCGGAAGGTGCCGAAGTCTCTCGACACCAGCTCGGCGTTGGGCACCTCCGGGTAGCGGGAGAGGAAGTCGCGCTCCAGGGCCGCGTCGGTATCGTCGCTCCGGTAGATGCGGTCCGCCTCGGCCTGGGCGGCGGCGAAGCGCGCGTCGGTGAAGTCGGCCAGCTCGCCCACGCGGCCGAGATCATGGTTGCCCAGCAGCAGCACGGCCTGGTCCGAGGGGTGAGAGGCCATCCAGGCGAGCAGGCGCAGGGCGCTGGAGGCGACGGCGTCTCGCTCGTGAGGGCTGCCCCAGTCGAAGTGGTCGCCCACGGAGACGAGCCGCACCTCGGGACGCAGCCGGCCGTCGGGGCCGAGCAGGCCATGGCGATCGAGCAGGGCGAAGAAGCGGGTGATGTCCGCCTGGGGGTCGCCGATGGCGACGTTGCGGGTGCGGAGATGGCCGTCGGGCGGGGCGGAGTGGGGACCGCGGGCGGCGGCCTCTTCGGCGCGGGCGAGGGCGGCCTCGATGAAGGAGGAACTCACGAGAACATCCTATAAGCCAGCGGGCTCCACCGTGCATTCTCCACGGAGGGACCCCACCCCCTTCCCGAGAGTGCCCATGCCGGTTACACAGGTGGCACGGAGGGAAGAGAGATGCACAAGACGACCCGGATCGGGCTCCTGCTGCTGTGCCTGACGGCCTGCGTGGCTCACGAGAAGAACGGGGACAGGGCGGCGGCGGTAGGGGACTGGAAGACGGCGCAGGCGGCCTATCGCGAGGCGCTGATGCGCGAGCCGGAGTCACCGGCCCTCAAGGAGAAGTACGAGCGGGCGCGGCAGGAGGCGGTGGTGGCGGCGGCGCAGCGGGCGCGCACCTGTTCGAGCGCGCGGGAGTGGCAGTGTGTGCTGGAGGAGGCGGACTTCGCGCTGAGCCTTGACTCCTCCCAGACGGAGCTGGCGACGTTGAGGGCGGACGCGGCGCGCGAGATGGGGAGCGAGCAGCTCCAGCGGGCCCGGGATGCGATGGCCAACGGGCAGTACGCCGAGGCGCTGGGCTTCCTCAAGCGGGCCACCACGGTGTCGGAGGATGGGCGGATCCTCGAGGAGTCGGCGAAGGTGCGTGAGGAGGTGCTGACACGGGCGGAGGGGGAGGCGGAGCGGCTGTGGCAGCAGGGAGAGTACCCGCGGGCGCTGGCCTTGCTGCGCCTGGTGGCTTCCTCGGATCCGGCGCGGCGCGAGAAGCTGGAGGCGGCGGAGGCCGAGTACGCCCGGTACCAGGAGGCCGAGTACGAGCGCCTGGCGCGCGAGGGCGACGCGGCGCTGGCGGAGAGGCGTTGGGCGGACGCCCAGGCTCACTACGAGGAGGCCCTCCGGGTGAAGGCAGGGGGCCGGGCGGAGCCGCTGGCGGCCTTCGCGGAAGGGGTGGCGCGGGGGGACGAGGCGCTGGCGCGGGGAGATGCCGCGGCGGCGGTGGTGGGCTACCGGCGGGCGGTGGAGTCGGGCATGGACCGCGAGGGGTATGCGGCGGAGCGGCTCGCGCAGGCGGAGCGGGCGGCACGCACGCACAGCTACTGGCTGACGGGTATGCGGGCCGTGGTGCGGGCCGGGGACTACGAGGACGAGGGCATGGACGGCCCGCCGGACCTCTTCGTGGAGGTGGAGCAGGCGGGTCGCATCGTCTATCGCGGTCCGTGGGTGGAGAATGCGTTCACGGCGACCTGGAGTCCCTCGGAGGTGTACCTCGACGTGGAGGACGGGGAGCTGCTCGTGGTGCGCCTGTGGGACGCGGACGAGGCTGGAGGCGACGTGGTGCTGGCCGCCTTCCTCTCCGCCGAGGCGCTGGCCACCGGCCACTTCCAGGCTGGGACCGAGGGAGGGAGTGCCCTCGAGCTGCGCTTCTCACCGCGGCTTCCCGGTGGGCCTCCCCCCGTGTCGACTAACCGCCCGTAGCCTCGCCCTGGCGCTGCCGTACGCGCACCGGGTGGGAGCCGAAGACCCCCGAAACGGCCCCCACGAAGACGCCGAAGACGTGCAGCGCCGCCCACCCCCAGTAGCCGAGCCCGGAGAAGAAACGCAGGAAGTCCGGCGTGTCCCATCCATAGAAGAAGGCCAGCAACGCCGGCACCATCACCGAGGCCACCGCCGCCGCGCCCAGCGCCGGGCCGTAGCGGCGGGCGAAGAAGCCGCCGATGACTCCGCCCAGCAGCCCGTTGAAGAGCGGAATGTAGAAGGTGATGAGGCTCACGAGCACCATGGTGAACGCCGCGATGGCGAAGTCGCGGTGCTCGAACTCGATGCGGTCCTCCTGTATCTGCACGTCGTGGTAGCCGCTGTGCTCGACGTCGGGCAGGGGTTCGTGTCGGGTGCTGTGTACCTCGGGGCCCCCCAGGACGGGACTGTGGCCATACTCGTGCTCTTCGAGCGCTTCACGCCGCGTCCTGGGCTTGGAGCCCTCGTCTTCGATCCTCTCGGACATGTCGTCTCCCCGATGCAGAGGGCGGAGGGGTCCACCCTGAATCCAGCCGATGCCATCGAAGATGGTGTCTCTCGCGGCGGAGGGCAGGGCCTCCTCCTTCCACGGTGGGCTGGCCGTTGGGGGAGGGGCCGGCCGGCGTGCTCTCGCCTCTCATTGCGCCTGCCCGTATGGTGTGCGCCCTACTCGACGAGGAGTCTCCCAAATGAAGAAGCTCATCCTTTCCGTGCTGTTGCTCCTTCCCACCCCGGTGCTGGCTCAGTTTGGAGACCTGTCCAAGGTGGAGGTGAAGCCCATCCCGGTGGCGGGCAATGTGCATATGCTCATGGGGGCGGGTGGCAACATCGGCGTCTCGGTGGGCCCGGACGGTGTGCTCATCGTGGATGACCAGTTCGAGCCGCTGGCCGAGAAGATTCGCACGGCGCTCGGCAAGCTGGCTGGGGGCAAGGGCAAGGCGATTCCCGAGTACGTGCTGAACACGCACTGGCACTTCGACCACACGGGCGGCAACGCCGTCTTCGGCCGGCAGGGTCTCATCGTGGCGCACACCCGGGTGCGCACGCGGATGATCAAGGGGCAGACGGTGCTGGGGGTGGATGTTCCGCCCGCGCCCCGGGAGGCGCTGCCGGTCATCACCTACAACCAGGGGCTCTCCCTCCACTTCAACGGCGAGGAGATTCAAGTCACCCACCTGCCGGCGGGCCACACGGACGGTGACAGCATGGTGTACTTCACCGGCTCCAACGTGCTGCACGTGGGAGACCACCTCTTCGTGGACATGTTCCCCTTCATCGACCTGGGGAGTGGTGGCACCGTGGAGGGCTACCTGGACAACGTGCAGCGGGTGCTGCAGACGCTGCCGACGGGGGTGAAGATCATCCCCGGGCACGGGCCGCTGGCGGATCGGGCCGCGCTGGAGCGCTTCGTGACGATGCTGCGCGACTCGGTGGCGCTGGTGAGGACGAAGCGCGCCAAGGGCAAGACCCTGGAGCAGGTGAAGGCCGAGGGCATGCCCGAGAAGTACAAGAGCTGGGGCGAGGGCTTCATCAAGACCGACCAGTGGCTGGAGACGGTGTACACGAGCCTGGCCAGCTCCGAGAAGGTCAGGGCGGAGCAGTAGCGGGGCGCCAGGACGAGGCCCGGGGGGCAGGGGGTTGGAGCTCCCTACCTCCGCGGGCGGGTATCCCCGGGGCCGTGGCCGGGGTAGAGTCGAGGGGCGTGCTTCCTCAAGAGCAACCCCTTGGCGTCATCCTGGTTCCCGCGGCCTCCCCTGTCCGCGAGCTGTTCATTCGCGCGGCGGCGCTCGCCGACCTGCGCGTGGTCGAGCAGCCAGAGCAGGCGAGCATCGGCCTGGTGGACCTTACCTCTCCGGAGGGCTCCGCGGCCCTCGCCACGCTCCGCGAATCCTCCTCTGCCACCGGACTCTCCCTGGTGGTGCTCGTGGAGCCCGGGGAGGAGGCCTTCTCCATGCTGGAGTCGCTCCGGCCCGCGGACGTCCTCACTTCAGGGGAGCAGCCTTTCGAGCTGGCCTGGCGGCTGCGGCGCGTGGCCGAGCGCGAGCGCGAGCGCCAGGAGCACTTGCGGCGGCAGTTGGACTTGTCGCTCCTGTTGGAGCTCACCTCCGACTTCGCCGAGAGCCTGGAGGTGGAGGGGCTCCTGCACGACGTCACCCGCAGGCTGGCCGAGTGGCTGGGCGTGGGGCGCGCCGCGCTGGTGGTGCTCGAGCCGGGCGGGGAGGCCGCCCGGGTGGTGACGGCCAGCGACTCCCCAGGGCTGGCCGAGTTGCCGTTGGAGCTGGAGCGCTACCCCGAAATCCGCGAGGCGGCGCGCACCGGCAAGGCCGGCATCGTGGAGGACGCCGCCCACCACCCGCTGCTGGAGGGAGTGCAGAGCGAGGTGGCCTCGCGGGGCATCCACACCCTGGCGGCACTGCCGCTGCCCATTCGCGGCGAGGTGCGCGGCGTGTTGCTGCTGCGCGCCTCGGGCGACGAGCGCCGCGCCTTCGCTCCGCATGAGGTGGACTTCCTGAATACGGCGGCGCATGCCACGGCGGTGGCCCTGCGCAATGCCTCGTTGCTGCAGTCGGTGCGCGGTCAGACAGAGCGGGAGATGTCCGCGCGCATCGCCGCCGAGGCCAAGGCCGCCTCCCTGGAGACGTACCACCTCTTCTTCGCCAACGTACACGAGGGGGTGGCCATCCTCGACGACCAGGCATGCGTGCTCAGCCTCAACCCCGCGGGCGAGGCCATCCTGGACACCTCCTCCGAGGCCTCCTATGGCCGCCACATCGCGGAGCTGACGCAGCCGCAGGACGAGGGGGGGCTGATGGAGCTGGTGACCAGCGCCCGGCGCGGCGAGTCCCGCTCGGACGTGGACCTGGCGGTGCGCACCCTGGCCGACCGGCGCCTCACGCTCAACCTCTCCTCGGCCCCGCTGGAGGACGGCCGCCGCGCCATCATCCTCTCCTTCCGCGACGTGACGCAGGCACGGCTGCTCGCCGATGAGCTCAGCCAGACGAAGGACTTCCTCGAGCGGCTCATCAACTCCTCGGTGGACGCCATCGTCGCCGCGGACATGGACGGCCAGATCATCCTCTTCAACAAGGGTGCCGAGGCCCTCAGCGGCTACTCCTCCGACGAGGCCCTGAACGGCCTGCACGTGCGCCAGCTCTACCCGAATGGCATGGCCGAGCGAATCATGACCCAGCTCCGCGGCCCCGAGTTCGGCGGGCGCGGTCGGCTCTCCGTGTGTCGACAGGACATCGTCCACCGCTCCGGTCAGCTCGTCCCGGTCAACATGACGGCCTCCATCGTCTACGAGGGCGGCCGCGAGGTGGCCAGCGTGGGCATCTTCACCGACCTGAGGGACCGCATGGAGCTGGAGCGCAAGCTCTCGGACGTGGAGACGCGCCTGGCGCAGAGCGAGAAGAATGCCGTCATCGTCGCGCTCGCCGGTACCGCCGCCCACGAGCTCAACCAGCCCCTCACCTCCATCATGGGCTACGCCGAGCTGCTCAAGCGCAGGCTCGACGAGGAGGACGCGGTATGGAAGTCGGTGGACATCATCTACCGCGAGGCTGAGCGCATGGCGGAGATCGTCCGGAAGATCGGACGCATCACCCGCTACGAGACGAAGGCCTACATGGGCTCGCAGCAGATCGTGGACCTGGACAAGGCCAGCTCCCATGACGAGTGAGTCTCGCTCGAGGTCCCTGGTCGAGGAGCCCGGGCCCGAGTCCTTCCGGGCCTTTTTCGAGACGCTGCCACGGCCGGCGGCGCTGTGTGACGAGGGACTGCACCCGCGGGCGATCAACGCGGCCCTCCGCCGCTTCTGCCTCGAGCAGGGGGTGACGGTGGAGGAGGTTCTGGGCGCGCTGGAGGGGGCGCCGGTGCCCGAGGAGGGGGCCTCGCGCGAGGTGGAGGTGGCACTGCCGGGAGGACTCGCGGTGACGCTGGAACTCGCGCGCTCGGGGTCGATGGTGTCGGTGGTGGTGCTGCCCGGGCGCGAGCCGCCGGAGCGGGTTACGGGGGAGCAGGAGCGCACCGAGGAGCTGCTGCGTGCGCTGGGGCGCGGCGTGGCCGAGGTGGCGGGCGAGGAGGAGCTGGTCGCGACGGTGGCCCGCGGGGTGAGGGAGGTCTTCCCTGGGCGCTTCTTCTGCATCCGCGTCATCGACGCGCGCACCGGCGGGCTGACGAGTCTCTACGCGGAGGGGCGGCTCAAGTGGAGCGCGCCGGAGCCGCTGGTGCTCGAGCGGAGCACGGTGGAGACGTTGCGGCTCGAGCCGACGTTCCCCTCTGAGCGGGTGGTGGTGGCCTCGCGGGTGCCGCTGCTCTTCGAGGACAGCCTGTTCGGGGTGAGTGCGCCGCTGGTGGCCAATGGGCAGCTCTACGGCTCCATCAACCTGGAGTACCCGGCCTCGCTCTCCGGCGCGGACGTCGGTCAGGACAGCCGGGTGCTGGCCCGGCTCGCCAGCCAGGTGGCGGTGGGGGTGAAGAACGCCAAGCTCATCGACGAGCTGACGTTCGTGCGCAAGTACCTGGAGGACCTGCTGGAGAAGGCCAACGCGCTCATCCTGGTGGTCAACCGCGACAAGCAGATCGTCGTCTTCAACCAGGCCCTCAGCAAGCTCACCGGCTTCAGCAAGGAGGAGGTGTTGGGCCAGGACGCGCGCTGGGTGCTCGCCGAGGAGGAACGCCTGCGGCTGGTTCCCCAGATGGCCACCGTCATGCGTGGCGAGGCCCTCCCCCTGGTGGAGGTGAGGCTGCGCACGCGCACGGGCGAGGCGCAGGCCTCGTTCGCCACCTCGACGATGCTCAACGCGGAGGGCGAGCTGGAGGGGGTCATCGCCATCGGTCAGGACATGACGGTGGTGAAGGAGTTGGAGCAGCGTGTCATCCAGGCGGAGAAGCTGGCCTCGCTGGGGCAGCTCGCCGCCAGCGTGGCGCACGAAATCAACAACCCGATGACGGCCGTGGTGTCGTACGCGGACGCGCTGTTGCAGGACGCACGGCTGCGTGGCGCCGAGGGGGCGGCGGACGCGGAGAAGCTGCGGAAGATACAGGAGAGTGGCCAGCGCATCCTGCGCTTCACGAGGGATCTGCTCTCCTACGCGAGGCCGACGCGCGAGCGGCCGGAGCCGGTTCGGCTCGACACGCTGCTGGACACGGCGGTGGGCTACTGCGAACACGTGCTGGCGCAGACGCAGGTGCGGGTGGAGCGGGAGTACGGCGAGGTGCCGGCGCTCTCGGCGGTGCCCTCCTACCTGGAGCAGGTGTTCGTCAACCTGCTCACCAACGCATGCCATGCCATGGAGCCGGGTGGGCGGGTATGGCTGCGCCTGCGGTGCGAGGGGCGGGAGGCGGTGGTGTCGGTGGAGGACTCGGGCAGCGGCATTGCCCCGGAGCACCTCTCGCGCATCTTCGAGCCCTTCTTCACCACCAAGGCCCGGGGCCGCGGGACGGGGCTGGGGCTGTCCATCGTCCAGCGCCTGGTGGAGCACCACGGAGGATGGCTGGAGGTACACAGCGAGTTGGATCGGGGCACCACCTTCACCGTGCGTCTGCCCCTGCGGGGCTGATCCTCCCGCCCTCCGGCCCGGGGCGCCCTAGCCGACCTGCTGGGTCGCGTCAAGCAGCCGACGGGGCTCGTCGCGCCGTGCCCCTCCGCTCCGAGGGCAGCCGGGCTGTCCGTGTGCTGACGCAAAATTCCCGTGAGATTTCAGCACTTAACGTCACTTCGCGTACCTTGACACTTTCGGATGGGCGTTCTTAAAGTCCGGCGTCCATTACCGCCATTTCCGGCGTCTGGAACCGTGAGGGATGTCCCGCACGGGGAAGGCGTCCGGGGATGGGCTCAGGCCCGCAGTGACGGGCCCGCCCCTACTGGGAGGCAACACGCGATGAACCTGGGGTTTCTGACGAATCTGACCATCCTCGCCAACGCGGGAGGGCCCAAGCGCACGTTCTTCGAAGAAGTCGCCATGCGCTGGGAGGCGGGTCAGTGGGGTATGTACCCCATCGCCGTCTGTCTGGTCATCGCCCTGGCCATCATCATCGAGCGAAGCATCGTCCTGTTCGGCAAGGCCTCCATCAACAAGGATGCCTTCCTGCGGGGCCTGAAGAAGCACATCTACGCCGGTGACCTGGACAAGGCCATCAACTACGTGGCGGGTCAGAAGCCCACGCCGCTCTCCCACGTCATCAAGGCCGGTCTGATGAACGTGCCCAAGGGCCAGGAGGAGGTCCAGGCCGCGCTCGACGAGGCCAGCCTCCGCGAGACGCCCAAGCTGGAGGCCCGTACCGGCTACCTGGCCATGCTCGGCAACGCGGCGATGCTCGCCGGTCTGCTCGGAACGGTGTCCGGTCTCATCGCCTGCTTCGAGGCGGTGGCGAACGTGAACCCGGCCGACAAGGCCACCATTCTCGCCAACGGTATTTCCGAAGCCATGAACTGCACCGGCTTCGGGCTGCTCACGGCCATCCCCGCCCTGGTCGCCTTCTCGGTGCTCACGGGCCGCACCACCGCCCTGGTCAACGACATCAACGAGACGAGCGTCTCGGTGCTCAACCTGATCGTCAACAACCGCGAGAAGTTCAAGAACGCCACTGTCGCGGTGTCGGCGGGACGGGACGACGACTAGTTTCGTTCCCCAGGGAACCCGAAGCCGGGGCGCGTTGTCCGGTAGCAATGGCGCGCGCCCTCATCGTCGAAGTGTCGTAACTGCGCGGGCTGAAGGAAGGAGAGTGCCATGGCCGGCGGAATGGACGTAGGGGGTGGCAAAGGTGGAAAGAAGTCGCTCGACGTCTCCATCAACCTGACCCCCTTCATCGACCTGATGGCGGTGACCATCAGCTTCCTCATCATGACGGCGGTCTGGACCCAGATCGGCCGTCTCCAGGTGGCTCAGGCCGGAGGCGCGGCCTCGGATGATCAACAGCAGGAGGAGCAGACCAAGACGGTCCAGCTCATGCTGTTCGTCACCCCCACGGAGCTGCGGCTCACCGCGGACCAGAGCGAGTTCCCGCCCATCGAGGCGAAGCGCGGCGCCAACGGCAAGTTGGATCTGGCTCCGCTGCTGGCCCGCTTCAAGGAACTCAAGGGCCAGTTTCCGGACCAGACCTCCATCACCCTGCAGGCCGAGGACAAGGTCCGCTACGAGGATCTGGTTCGCATCATCGACCAATGCGTTGGCGCCGGCCTGCCCCAGGTCTCGGTGTCCGCCATCATGGGCTAGGAGAGACAGCAAGCCATGGCCATCAAGGTTCCCGGCAAGCGCTACGGCAAGCGGCTCGAGCACTCCAAGGTGTTCGGCCATGGCGCCCACGGCAAGAAGAGCGGCTACTCGGACCTGCTCGTCACCCCGCTGGTCGACATGTTCGTCATCATCGTGCTCTTCCTCATCGCCAACTTCTCGGCGACGGGCGAGGTGCTGATGATGACCAAGGAGATCCAGCTCCCCGAGGCCTCCAACGTCAAGGAGGTGGAGATGCACCCGGTGGTGCTGGTGTCTGGCTCCGAGGTCACCATCTCCGGCACCGTCGTGGGCCAGGTGGCCGACCTGGTGAAGGAGGAGTACCTCAACATCCCCGCGCTGGAGGAGAAGCTGCGGGACATGAAGAAGCAGTTCGAGGACCTCCACGCCATGGCCGAGGGCGACACCAACGCCTTCAAGGGTGACGTCAACATCCAGGCCGACAAGAACGTGGAGTTCTCCATCATCAAGCGGGTGATGTTCAGCTGTGCGAGCGCCGGCTACAACAACATCAACTTCGCCACGCTGCAGAAGGGTGAGGCCTCCGCCGAGCCCGCCGCCGCCGCGGCGCCCGCTCCCTAGCCTCCCCGGCCCGCACCGCTCCTCGCCCCGTGCTCGGACTTGTCCGGGACGGGGCGTTGGTGTTTCTAGGGGTATGCACTTCCGCGCCGCACTCTTTGATCTGGATGGAACGCTGGTGGACTCGCTGCACGACATGGGCGTGGCGATGAACCATGCGCTCGCGCACCATGGCCTGCCCGTGCATCCGCTGTCGGACTACCGCTTCTTCGTGGGAGAGGGCACGCGGGTGCTGGTGCGGAAGGCGGTGCCGGCGGACCAGCAGGCGATGCACGAGGAGGTGCTGGCCCTCTACCGGGTCCGCTACGAGGAGTGCATGTTGGACACCACCCGGCCCTTCCCGGGCATTCCGGAGCTGTTGACCCGGCTGGCCGGGGAGGGGATGCGGATGGCGGTGTTGAGCAACAAGCCGGACGCCGCCACCCGGAGGCTGGTGGAGCATCTGTTGCCGGGGGTGCCCTTCCGCGCCGTCTACGGCGAGCGGGTTGGGGTGCCTCGCAAGCCGGACCCCACCGCCGCGCTGGGGTTGGCCCGCGAGCTGGGCGTGGAGCCCGGGGAGTGCGCCTTCATCGGCGACACGGCGATCGACATGGGCACCGCGGGGGCCGCCGGCATGTACGGAGTGGGTGTCACCTGGGGCTTCCGCGACGAGGAGGAACTCGTCTCCCATGGGGCGAAGGTGCTCGCCCGTACCACCGACGAGCTGCTCCACGCCCTCCTGCGCGCGCCGGGCGCCGCTATACGACCCTGACGCGCACTCCCTTTTCCTTCTCCTCGGCCCGGTTGTACGCCGTGGCCGCGGAGATGATGTGGCACACCCAGCCGAGGATTCCACCCGTACCCAGCCAGAAGCCAGGGGTGATGATGAGCCAGAAGACTCCTCGGAGGATGTCCCCGTTGTAGATCTGGCCCAGTCCGGGAATGAAGAACGACAGCAGCGCGGCGATGCCAGGGCGGGACATGATGACCTCCTTTGCTCTTCTCTACGTAGCACCCGGCGGGTGATTGCAGGGGGGCGCTGGATTCAGGTGGCTGGCGGGTTGAGGGGTGGACAGCCGTGGGCGAGGTCCGTTTCTCCCGTGCCAGGAGCAGGGTAGCATGCCCTGAGATCGCTCCTGATGGGCCGGGGAGCGATGGGGGGGTAGGTCATTCCGGTTCATCCTTCTTTCATCGAGCAGAGGCCGCTCCCGTCCCGGCGGGAGTGTGTCCGCGAGGGCTCCGAGGCCGCATTGCGCCGACGCATCCTCATCATCGATGATGAGCCGCGCCTGACGCAGTCCATGCGCATGCTCATCGAGCCCATGCACGACGTGGTCGCCACCACGCGAGGCGGTGAGGCCCTGGCGTGGGTGCGGGAGGGCCAGCGCTTCGACCTGGTGCTGTGTGACCTGCAGATGCCGGAGATGACGGGGAGGGACGTCTACTCGCACCTGAGGGCGAGCGCGCCGGAGATGGCCGAGCGGCTGGTGTTCATCTCGGGAGGGGCCTGCACCCAGGCCATGTGGGACTTCGTGCGCTCGGTGCGCAACCGCATCCTGGAGAAGCCGGTGCGGCCGAAGGAGCTGCTGGCCACCATCGACGAGGCGCTGACCTTCGCGCGGTGAGGCCTCACGACTTCACTCGATGGCGCTCTCGGTGAGGAGTCATGTCCCGAGCCGCCTGTTCGCCTTGTTCCACCGCCTCGGTGGTGGCCGTCCTGGCGCGCGGTAGCACCAGCCGCAGACACACGCCGGAGGATGAGGAACCCTCCGATGGAGGGCTCTCCACCTTCCAGCTCCCCCGGTGCAGCTCCAGGATGGTGCGCATGATGACGGAGCCCAGGCCGAGCGACACGCGCAGGGCCGAGCCCTCCGCCACCACCATCCGCTGGGAGCGGCTCCTGCCGAACCGGGCGAGCTGCTCGGCGCTCATCCCCGGCCCGTCGTCCCGCACCCGCACGCACAGCGACTCCCCGACGGCGGAGGCCGAGACGGTGACGTGGCCGCGAGCGAAGCGGGTGGCGTTGTCCAGGGCATTGCGGAACAGGCGGCGGACCAGGTGTGGATCTCCACTCATCACCAGGCTCTCGACGGGTGGAGGC
>QKJM01000948.1 GCA_003249315.1 Archangium sp. | reverse complement strand
CCGCCGCCTTCCTGCCGGATCCGTTCTCCCGCACCTCCGGGGCTCGCATGTACCGGACCCATGACCTGGGCCGCTGGCGCGCGGACGGCACGCTGGAGTTCCTGGGTCGCAACGACGACCAGGTGAAGATCCGCGGCTACCGGGTCGAACCCGGTGAGGTGGAGCGGGTGCTCGGCGGGCTCGAGCGGGTGCGCGGGGCGGCCGTCCTCGCCCGGAGAGATCAGGGAGAGGAGCCGTACCTCGCGGCCTACGTCGTCTCCGAGGGCGGTCTCCCCGCCGACGAGGCGGCGCGACGCGAGCAGCTCATGAAGGCCCTGGAGCGGGTGCTGCCGGACTACATGGTGCCTCGCGCCTGGGTGTTCCTGGAGGCGCTGCCGGTGAATGCCAACGGAAAGCTGGATCGGCAGCGGCTGCCCCGTCCCGAGTTCCATCGGAGCGAGGAGGAGGCCCGGCCTGCCTCGGCGTTGGAGCAGCTCCTGCTCGAGCTGTGGCGCGCGGAGCTGGGACTCGAGCGTATCGGTACCAACGTCTCGTTCTTCGACCTGGGGGGGCACTCCCTCAATGCGACCCGGCTGTTGAACCGGGTACGGGACAACCTGGGCGTCGACTACGTCATCTTCGAGTTCTTCCAGGCACCGACCATCCAGGGAATGGCTACCCGGATCGAGAGCAGGCGCCTCGAGCCGAAGGTCGAGGAGCCCGTGGCCGGGCCGGAAAGGGTTCGGGGAACGATTTGAAGCTGAGAGAGCTCATGGCGCGGCTGCACGCGAAGGACGTGCGGCTCTCGCTCGACGGAGGCTCGCTGGGCTACGACGCGCCAGCGGGAGTGATGACGCCGGACCTCATGGACGAGCTCCGGCGGCGCAAGCGGCAGCTCGTGGCCTGGATGGAGGGGAGTGGGGCGGGGGCGGGGACGAGGGAGCGGCCAGTGGAGGTCGCGCCGATGTCCTTTTCCCAGGAGCGGTTGTGGGTGGGCACCCGCCACATCGCGGAGCAGGCGATCTTCAACATCGCCCATCTCCTCACGCTCACGGGCAGGCCGGACCGGGCCGCGCTCGGCCACGCGCTGAATGGCCTGGTGGAGCGCCATGCCTCGATGCGCACCCGCCTCGTGCAGCGCGGTGAATACTACCTGCAGGAGGTCATGGCGCCGCGCCCGCTCCCCGTGGTGCTGACGGACCTGAGCGCGCTGCCGGAGAAGGAGGCGCTGGCGCGGGCCGAGGCCCTGTGCCAGGCCGAGGCACGCCTGCCCTTCGATTTGAGCGAAGTGCCTCTCTTGCGCGCTCACTTGCTGAAGCTCGCCGAGGAGGAGTGGCAGCTCCTGCTGATCATCCACCACAGCATCACCGATGCGTGGTCGCTCGGCGTGATGATGCAGGAGCTGTCCGTCCTCTACACCGCCGCGCTCTCCGGCGCGCCCTCGCCGCTCGTGCCGCTCACGATGCAGTACACGGACTTCTGCCGCTGGCAGCGAACCTGGTTCGACGAGGAAAGGCAGGAGCGCATGCTCCAGTTCTGGAAGGCAGAGCTGGAGGGCGTGACGCCGACGCTGAACCTTCCCTATGACCGACCCCGCCCGGCACAGGTGTCCTTCCGAGGAGGCGCGCACCTGTTCCAGCTCCCCGCGGACCTGGTCTCTCCCCTGGAGGGGGTGGCGCGGCGCCATGGCACCACGCTGTACTCCGCCCTCCTGAGCGTCTTCGTGTTGCAGCTCTCGCGCGTGTGTCAGCAGGAGGACTTCCTGGTGGCCTGCCCGCTCGCGAACCGCGTCAGGCGGGAGCACGAGCAGATCCTCGGCCTCTTCACCAACAACATGCCCCTCCGGGTCCGGTTGGAGGGCGTCTCGACCTTTGGGGGCCTGGTCGAGCGGGTGAGTCGCGCCTTCTTCGCGGGCATCGACCAGCAGGCGTTGCCATTCGGCAAGGTGGTCGAGATGCTCGTCCAGTCCTACCAGCGGGCGAACCCGGGTGGGCCCAGGCCGATTTTTCCCCAGGTGCTGTTCATGTTGCAGAACACGCCGTCGGTCCAGCCCGAGCTACCCGGACTGACGGTGAAGGCCCAGGATCTGGCCACCGACACGACCAAGGTCGATCTCTGCTTCGTGCTCAGCCCCATGGCGGGGGGAGGGCTCGACGGGGTGCTCGAGTACCGGAGCGAACTCTTCGATGCCGCGACCATCGTGCGGTGGGTCGACGACTTCATCCGGTTGCTCGGCCAGGTGGGCCAGGACGCGGAGCGTCCCCTGGGCGAGTACACGCTCTCCGCGGACCAGACGTAGCGGGGCGGGGCCGTTCACCGGCCGGGGGGCGCTGGCTACCGCGCGCTAGTGCTCGGTGAGCGTGAGCGCGAGCTGGCGGAGATGCTGGCCGTTGAAGGGCTTTCTCAGCTCCTTGAGCTGGGAGGACTCACCGAACTCCTGGATGATGGCCTCCCAGGAGTAGTCGGAGTAGGCCGAGCAGAGCACCACCCACCACGAGGGGGCCAGCTTGCGCAGGTGCCGCAGGGTCTGGACGCCGTTCCACCCGGGCGGCATCCGGTAGTCCAGGAAGACGAGGTCGTAGGGGCGGCCCTCCTCCAGGGATTGCTGCACCTTGGCCACACCCTCCTGGCCCTGGAAGGCCGAGTCCACCTCGAACTCCGGCTCGGCGGAGGGCGGCGGACGAGAGGTGTCTCCCCCGAAGAGCGCCTCCTCCAGCAGGTCGAGCTCATTCCGGTCCATTCGGTGCTCCGGGCAGAGGATTCGACGGAAATCCAAGTGGATGGCCTCGGAGTCGTCGATGATCAGGATGCGCCGCTTGCTGCTGGGGTTGCTCACTTGCTCTCCTGTTTTCGGTGCCGAAGCACGCCAACCAAGGGCCGATTGTGTCGCAGTTGACACATCTCGGGACATGAGAATTCCTCGGGGTATAGCGGAGAGATGCTTGCCTGGGCACTCCTATGACGCGGTGCGTCGCTCGTGAGGAGCCCCGAGGGAGCCGTCAACCACGGGTTGAATATGGGGCGGGTGTCTCCCGTCGGGGCTCGGACAAGGAGGAGTGCCCTCATGCACCTGTTCCCCCAGAGAGAGAGCCGGGCCGCGCTGATCCTCGGTGTTCTCTTGTTCCTGGGTGCCACCCCGGTCGGGGCCCAGACGACCACCGGGGGGGCCTCCGACCCCTGGCCTTTCGACTGGCCGCGGGCCTGCCTCGTCTCCACCGAAGAGGTGGCGGTCAGCATCGAGTCCTGCATGCGCTCGGTGATGTACCCGCACCAGGTGGGAGACCAGGGAGAGCCGGAGGTGGACGCGGCGGCGGCGGCGTACGTATGCCGGGGGGCGCGGACGCGGGAGGCGAGCCGCTCCCTGGCGAGCTGTGTGAAGCGCATCCTCTACGAGCGCTCGGGTCTGGGCGAGCGCCGACCTGATGTCCGGCCCGGTGATGCGGCGCTTGCCTGCCAGAACGCGACCAGCCACGTGGCCGCCAGCAACGTGGAGGATTGCATGCGGCGGTTGCTGTACGAGCGCTCCGGGCTGGGGGCGCGACGCGAGGACATGAGCGCCGGGGCCGCAGCCTCCGTCTGTCAGGGCACGGTGGCCCCGCCAGTGCGCGCCAACCTCGCTCCCTACATCGTGCCGGGATGCCTGCCCCCCTCGGGCTCCGAGGCCTCCCGACTGGTCGAGGAGTGCGTGCGCCGGCTCATGTACCGGCGCAGCGGGCTGGGCGAGCGGCGCAGGGCGGTGGCGGCGGAGCTCGCCGTGTACGCCTGCCAGGGGGCGCTGGAAGCGTCTCCGTAGGCCACCGCGTCCCGGTGGCTCCTGTGTGTCGACAGCGCCAGCTTCTGCTCAGCGCTGGTACTCCTCATCGCTGACCTGCTCCATCCACTCGACGACTCTTCCGTCGACGTGCTCCTGAATGGCCATGTGGGTCATCGGATGGGTTGTCGTGGCGCCGTGCCAGTGCTTCACGCCCGGGGGGGTCCATATGACGTCCCCCGGGTGGATCTCGTGCTTCTGACCGCCCCAGGTTTGAACCCAGCCCGTGCCGGATGTCACGATCAGCGTCTGTCCGGCCGGATGGGAATGCCATGCGGTGCGCGTGCCCGCCGCGAACGTGACGTTGGCTGCAGTAGCACGTCTGTGCTCGTTTGCCTGGAAGAGGGGTTCTATCACCGCGGTCCCCGTGAAGTTCTCCGCGGAGCCCTGGATGGAAGGTTGCGTGCCGGCGCGCGTGATGCGGAGTTCGTCTCCGGTGGTCTTCATGGCGCTCGCGTCCTGGGC
>QKJM01000112.1 GCA_003249315.1 Archangium sp. | reverse complement strand
AGGCCGCCTTCCCCTCCGAGACGAAGGTGATCGTCGGCGCGGACGCGGAGATTCCATACGAGGCGCTCATCCAGACCATGGACGCCATCCGCGAGACGCAGGAGCGCCCGCGCCGGCTGCTCTTTCCGGACGTTACCCTGGGGGCGCTCTGATGGCGGGTCCGGTGGAACACACGCCCCAGGCGCCGGTGGACGAGGAGTCGCTGCAGCGCATGCGCTTCCGTAAAGCCCTGGCGCGCAAGAAGCGCAGGGAGCGCGAGGCGGCTGGCGAAATCAAGGAGCTGAACATCACCGCGATGATGGACATGATGACCATCCTCCTGGTGTTCCTGCTCAAGTCCTTCGCCTCGTCCTCGGCGGCGCTGACGGCCAGCGAGGACGTGCGGCCGCCGGTGTCCTCCACGCGCTCCACGCCCAAGGACACCGTGGCCGTCACCGTCACCCCCAGGAACATCCTCGTGGGGGAGAAGAAGGTGCTCACCCTCCTCAACGGCCAGATTCCGCCCGACGCGCTCGAGGGCCGGCTGGTCCTGCCGCTCGACGCGCAGCTCAAGAAGGAGGTGGAGAAGCTGAAGTACATCGCCGACCGCAACCCGTCGGCGCCCTTCAACCGGGAGCTGTCGGTCATCGCCGACAAGTCCATCCCCTACGACATGCTCCTCACGGTGCTCTACACCGCCGGTCAGAACGAACTGGAGAACTACCGCTTCGTAGTCCTCCAGAAGGGCGGCGAGTAGGACGCCCGCTTCAGATGGATGGCGTGGCCTGGTGGCCGCCGCGCATCTCCAGCTCGTGGCGTGTGGCGTCCTCCTCGCAGCGGATGGCGAAGGGCAGCGCCTCCAGCCTCTCGATGGGTATCTCGTACCCGCAGTCCACGCAGGTGCCGAACACGCCCGTGTCCATTCGACGCAGCGCGGCATCGATGAGCATGATCTCCCGTCGCTGGGACTCCATCAGGCTGGAGAGGGTGTAGTCGGCCAGCTCCGCCTGGGCGTTTTCCTCGTACTCGGGATCGCGATCCTGGTTCTTGAGGGCGGTGAGCTCTCGCTGGGCCCCCTCGTTGGCGTTGAGGATGTCCCTGCGGCGGCGCTGGAGGAGCTCGCGAATCCTGAGAAGTTCGTTGCCTCGCGTCATGATGTCCACGCTCCGTTTCCCGTACGGCGAACGGGGGAAAGCTAGGAGCGGGCATGAGGTGGGGAAAGTGAATCCAGTAAGCCTACTTGTAGGACGGCAGAGGAGCAGAGGAGGGGACAGGGGCTCGGAGTCAGGGAGGAGTGCGGACAGGAGCAGGAAGGGTGGGAAAGGGAGGGGCGGTGCTGCTAACAGAGGGCGGAAGGGCTCCAGCGGAGGCCCTGGAAGAGAGGGATGGAGGACGTGAAGCTTCAGCGAGTGACGGTGATTGGCGGTGGCCTGGCGGGCAGTGAGTGTGCGTGGCAGCTCGCGCGCCGCGGGGTACCGGTGACACTGCGAGAGATGAAGCCGCACCGGCGCTCGCCGGCGCACAAGACGGATCGGTTCGCGGAGCTGGTGTGCTCGAACTCGTTCCGCTCGGACAATCCAGAGAGCGCGATCGGGCTGCTGCACGCGGAGCTGCGGGCGCTCTCGTCGGTGATCCTGGAGAGCGCGGACGCGCACCGGGTGCCGGCGGGGGAGGCGCTGGCGGTGGAGCGGGAGGGGTTCTCGGAGCAGGTGACGCGCGCGGTGCGGGGGCTGCCGGGGGTGGAGGTGGTGGCGGGAGAGGTGGATGCGCTGCCCGAGGGGCCGGTGGTGGTGGCGACGGGGCCGCTCACCTCGGACGCGCTGACGCGGGAGCTCGAGCGGTACGTGGGGACGAAGCTGTACTTCTACGACTCGCTGGCGCCGATCGTCTCGGGGGACTCCCTGGACATGTCGGTCGCCTTCCGGGCGAGTCGCTGGGGCAAGGGCAGTGGGGATGACTACATCAACCTGCCGCTGTCGAAGGAGGAGTACTACCGCTTCATCGCCGAGGTGAAGGCGGGCCAGCAGGTGGCGCCGCACAGCTTCGAGGAACCGAAGTACTTCGAGGGGTGTCTGCCGATCGAAGTGATGGTGGAGCGCGGAGATGACACGCTGGCCTACGGACCGATGAAGCCGGTGGGGCTGAAGGATCCGCGCACGGGGCAGGAGCCCTACGCGGTGGTGCAGCTCCGCATGGAGGACAAGGCGGGCACGGCGTGGAACATGGTGGGCTTCCAGACGCGCCTCACCTGGGGCGAGCAGAAGCGGATCTTCACCACCTGCATCCCCGGCCTCCAGAACGCCGAGTTCCTGCGGATGGGGCAGATCCACCGCAACACCTTCATCGACTCGCCGCGACTGCTGGGCAGGGACTTGAGCCTCAAGGCGGAGCCCCGGGTGTTCTTCGCGGGGCAGATCACCGGGGTGGAGGGGTACGTGGAGTCGGCTGCGTGCGGGTACCTGACGGCGCTGGCGGTGTACGCGCGGCTGACGGGGGGCGAGTTCACCCCGCCGCCGGCCACCACGGCGATGGGGGCGCTGTACCGTCACGTGACGGGAGAGGCGCACCCGCCGGACTACAACTACCAGCCCTCGAACATCATCTACGGGCTGTTCCCGCCGCTGCCGGGGCGGGTGAAGAAGGCGGAGAAGCGGGCGCGGTATGCGGAGCGGGCGAAGGAGGGGTTGGCCGAGTGGCTGCCAGGCGTGCCTCCGGCGCTGGAGGAGCAGAGGAGCTCATGATGATGCGACGGACCGTGGTGGCGGGTGTCCTGGCGGCGCTCGCGCTCGTGGGTTGCAAGCGGAGCAAGGAGGGAGGGGGCGCTTCCGCGGGCGCCCGGAGCGGGGCGTTGGTGGGAGGGCAGGGGGTGTTGCTGGCGGCGGGCGCGGCGGAGGATCTGCGCATCACCGGGGACGGGAAGTTCGCCACCTTCCTGATGAAGACGCGCAAGCCGCCGGTGAACGGGATTCCGCCGCAGATGCGGCTGGGCGAGCTGAACGTGGCGCCGGTGTCGGGAGGCTCGCCGCGCGAGGTGGGCGACGGGGTGACGAACGTGCCCGGGGGCCAGCTCTGCAGCCTGGACTCGCGGCATCTGCTGTACCTCACCGGGTACAACCTGGCGGATCAGTCGGGCGCGCTGCACGTGCTGGCGCTGGGGGAGCCGACGGCGGAGCCGGTGAAGGTGGGCGAGGGGGTGACGTACTTCCTGCCGAGCCCGGATGGGGCGAGGCTGGCCTTCGTGGAGGGCGGGGTGCTGAAGCTGGGGCCACTCCCGGCGGGACCCTTCCGTCCGGTGGCGGGAGAGGTGTCCACGGTGTCCTTCACCCCGGACGGCTCCCTGCTCTTCCTCAAGCGGAGGCTGGCGGCGGGAGGTGGCTTGCTGGCGCTGTCGGTGGGCGAGGAGAAGGCCGAGCCGCGCAAGCTGGCGGATCAGGTAGGGGACTACGTGCTGTCCCCCGACTCGAAGCGGGTGGCCTGGCAGGTGCGCAGCCCGTCGATGCCCGGCATGTATGACCTGTATGTGGCGGAGGTGGCGGACCTGGAGCCGAGGAAGGTGGCGGCGGGTTCAGCGGTGTTCGCCTTCTCGCCGGACTCGAAGTGGCTGGCGCGCACGGAGAACGGGCGGCCGGACGTGCCGGGCGACCTGTTCGTGGGCCCGGCCTCGGGAGAGCCCGGGCGCAAGGTGGGCGAGCGGGTGAAGGAGCTGTCCTTTTCACCGGACTCGCAGGCGCTGGGCTTCCTGGCGAAGTACGACCTGCCGGCGGGGGCGGGGTTGATGGGAGTGGTGGCGCTGCCCGACGGCGAGCCGAAGCTGGTGGGTGGCCGGGTGCCGAACTTCCTCTGGGGCAGTGACGGCCGGTACGTGGCCTTCCTCTCGCGCTTCCTCAAGCCCGTCTACTCGGTGGACCTGATGCTGTACCAGGTGGGCGCGGAGAAGGCGGAGAAGGCGCAGGCGGGCGTCTTCGGGTACGGCTTCACCCCGGGCAACGAGGCGCTGGTGTTCCGCACCAGTTGCATCCGCGAGGGCCGCGCGTGCGAATTCAAGGCGCTGCCGCTGCCTTCCTCCGCCGAGGCCCAGCCGCGCACGTGGATGGAGGGAATCTTCAGCTACAAGCTGTCGGAGGATGGAGGCCGGGTGCTGGCCACGTACGCGCGGATGGACTCGGACTCCTACGACGTGGCCGTGTACGACGTGAAGACGCAGGCGCGCAGGACGCTCGACCAGGGGGCGCAGTTGCCGGTCTACTTCGCCGGCAAGGAGGACTCCCTGGCGGTGTACGTGCTGAAGCAGGGCGAGCGGCCGGGCGTGTACGTGGCGCCGGCCTCGGCCACCCCGTGAGAAGCTTGCGGGCGGCCCCGGTACGTCTAGGCTGGGGTCGCCCATGAGCAACGTCCCGCTGTCACCGCTGCTGGAGAAGTTCCGCGCCCACCTCGAGCACGAGAAGGGCTCCAGTCCGCACACCGTGCGCAACTACCTGATCGACCTGGTGGACTTCGAGCGCTACCTGGTCGAGCGGATGAAGCTGACGCTGCTGGCGGCGTCGCACGCCTCCATTCGCGGCTACCTGGGCACGCTGGCGGTGGAGCATGCCCCGGCCAGCCGGGCCCGGCGCCTGGCGAGCATCAAGAGCTTCTACAAGTACCTGGTGCGGCAGAAGCTGCTGCCAGCCAGTCCGGCGAAGCTGGTGAAGAGCCCCAAGCTGCCGAAGAGCCTGCCCAAGGTGCTCCCCGTCGACGAGGTGTTCGCGATCCTCGAGATACCGTCTCAGAAGACGGTGCTGGGACTGAGGGACAGGGCCATCCTGGAGATCCTGTACGGCGGTGGTCTGCGTATCAGCGAGCTGTGCGGGTTGGATCTGCTGGATGTGGACCGGAGCGGGCGGATCATCCGGGTGATGGGGAAGGGGAGCAAGGAGCGGCTTTGCCCGGTGAACGCGCAGGCCATCCGCGCGCTGGAGGCGTACCTGGCGCGCCGGGGTGAGCTGCTCGCGGAGCCGAAGCCAGGGCAGGCGCCGGAGGCGGTGTTCCTCAACTACCGGGGGGGCAGGCTGACGCCGCGGAGCATCGCGAGGCACCTGGACGGGTACGTGCTGAAGTGCGCCCTGCAGAGGAAGGTGAGCCCGCACGCGATGCGTCACTCGTTCGCGACGCACCTGCTGGGCGGCGGCGCGGACATCCGGAGCATCCAGGAGCTGCTGGGCCACGCGAGCCTGTCCACCACCCAGCGGTACACCCACGTGAGCTGGGAGCAGCTCCAGGAGGTCTACGACGCCGCGCACCCCAGGGCGTAGCCGTGTAGGTCCCCTCTCCCTCTGGGAGAGGGCTAGGGTGAGGGATTACCCACCACGGGCCGTGCGTCCCGAGGGGCACGGTACATGCTCCAGAAATCCCTCACCCCGTCCCTCTCCCAGAGGGAGAGGGTTGAATCCGAGTAAGACGGCCAACACGCGCGCAACACGCGTACGGGGAATCATGGAAACGCTCTCTCCCCCTTGTTAAACCCCCCCTCATGTTCCATGGCACCACCATCCTCTGCGTGCGCCGCGAGGGAAAGGTCGTCATCGCCGGCGACGGTCAGGTCAGCCTCGACAAGACCATCATGAAGAACACGGCGAAGAAGGTCCGCCGTATCGGCGACGGCTCCGTCCTCGCGGGCTTCGCCGGCAGCACCGCCGACGCCTTCACCCTCTTCGAGCGCTTCGAGGCCCGTCTCAAGGAGCACCAGAAGAACCTCGCTCGCGCTTGCGTGGAGCTCGGGAAGGACTGGCGGACGGATCGCTTCCTCCGCCGCCTGGAGGCCCTGCTCATCGTCGCGGACCGGGAGAAGACCTTCATCCTCTCCGGCGCCGGCGATGTGATTGAACCCGACTTCGGCATCGCCGCCGTGGGCAGCGGGGGCTCCTATGCGCTCGCCGCCGCCCGGGCCCTCCTGGCGCACACCCAGTTGCCCGCTCGCGAGGTGGCCACCCAGGCGATGCAGATCGCCGCGGATATCTGCGTCTACACCAACTCCAACGTCACCATCGAAGAGCTCTGAACCCAGGGCTCCGAGGGAGTTCACCTTGAGCAACGGCCGGAAGATTCCCGCTCTCACTCCTCGCGAGGTGGTCGGCGAGCTGGATCGCTACATCGTGGGCCAGAGCGCCGCCAAGCGCGCGGTGGCCATCGCCCTGCGCAACCGCTGGCGCCGCCAGCAGGTCCCCGAGGAGCTCCGCGAGGAGATCCACCCCAAGAACATCATCATGATCGGCCCCACCGGCGTGGGGAAGACGGAGATCGCCCGCCGGCTGGCGAAGCTGGCCCAGGCTCCCTTCGTCAAGGTGGAGGCCTCCAAGTTCACCGAGGTCGGCTACGTGGGCCGCGATGTCGAGTCCATGGTGCGCGACCTGGTCGAGGCCGCCATCGCCCTGGTGCGCGACGAGGAGCTCGAGAAGGTCCGGGCCCGTGCCACCGAGTTCGCCGAGGATCGGCTGGCGCAGCTCCTCTCCGGGCAGGGCCCCGCGGCCTCGCGCCCCTCCGGCGGCATCGGCTTCATGGCACCTCCGCCGCCTCCCTCCGTGCCCCGGCTCGGGGACTCCGAGCGCGAGAAGCTCCGCGCCCAGCTCCGCGCCGGTACGCTCGATGACCAGGAGGTGGAGATCGAAACCTCCGACGCCGGCGCACCCACCTTCCTGCGCAACTTCTCCGGCCAGGGCATGGAGGAGATCGGCGTCAACCTGCAGGATCTCTTCAAGAACATGCCCGGGATGAGCCGCACCCGGAAGCGCTCGGTGCGCGCGCCCGAGGCCCTGCGGCTCCTGGAGCAGGAGGAGGCCGCGAAGCTGGTGGACACCGAGCGCGTCACCCGCGATGCCGTGGTTCGCGCGGAGACGCACGGCATCATCTTCATCGACGAGATCGACAAGATCGCCAGTCGCGAGGGCGGCGCCAAGGGCGGCCCGGACGTGTCCCGCGAGGGCGTCCAGCGCGACATCCTCCCCATCGTCGAGGGCTCCACCGTCAACACCAAGTACGGCCAGGTGAAGACGGATCACATGCTCTTCATCGCCGCCGGCGCCTTCCACGTCTCCAAGCCGAGCGATCTCATCCCCGAGCTGCAGGGCCGCTTCCCCATCCGCGTGGAGCTGGAGCCCCTCAGCGGTGACGACCTGGTGCGCATCCTCCGCGAGCCGAAGAACTCGCTCATCCGTCAGTACACCGCGCTGCTGGCCACCGAGGGTCTGCGCCTGGACTTCACCGACGATGCCATCGCCGAGCTGGCCCAAATCGCCCAGTCCGTCAACGAGCGTACCGAGAACATCGGCGCGCGCCGGCTGCACACCATCCTCGAGCGCCTGCTCGACGAGGTGTCCTTCAACGCCGACGAGCGCGGTCCGGGCGAGCTGAAGATCGACGCCGCCTATGTCCGTGAGCGTCTCTCCTCCGTCGTCCAGGACGAAGACCTGTCGCGTTATATTCTCTAGCCTACTCGAGAGCAGCCCTCGTGCCCCACACCGCCACCATGACCACCAAGACCGAAGTTCCCGCTCCCCACTCTTCCGCTCCCTCCGGCCACGATCAGGAGTGGATCGACAAGGCGAAGGCCCACATGTTGCAGAACTACAAGCAGCAGCCCATCGTGATCGAGCGTGGCCAGGGTTCTCGCGTCTGGGACTCCGAGGGCCGCTCGTACCTGGATCTGATCGGTGGCATCGCCACCGTGGCGCTCGGGCACTGCAACCCCGAGGTGGTGGCCGCCGTGAAGGCCCAGGTGGACAAGCTCTGGCACGTCTCCAACGTCTTCTACTCGGAGCCGCAGATCGAGCTGGCCGAGCGGCTCACCGCCGCCTCGGGGTTGGATCGCGCCTTCTTCTGCAACTCGGGCGCGGAGGCCAACGAGGCCCTCATCAAGCTGGCCCGCAAGGCGATGAAGGACCGGGGCTCGCCCGAGCGCCATGAGCTCATCACCTTCGAGAACTCCTTCCACGGCCGCACCCTGGCCACCGTCACCGCCACCGGCCAGGCGAAGTACCAGCAGGGCTTCGAGCCGCTGCCCTCGGGCTTCCTCCACGTGCCCTATGGAGACCTGGAGGCCGTGCGCCGCGCGGTGGGCCCCCATACCGCGGCCATCCTCGTGGAGCCCATCCAGGGCGAGGGCGGCGTGAATCCCGCTCCGGCCGGCTTCCTCAAGGCCCTGCGCGCCCTCTGCGATGAGCACGGCCTGCTGCTCCTCATCGATGAGATCCAGACCGGCATGGGCCGCACCGGCAAGCCCTTCGCCTTCCAGCACGAAGGCATCCGTCCGGACGCCATCAGCGTGGCCAAGGCGCTCGGTAACGGGCTGCCCATCGGCGCCATGCTCTGCACCGAGGAGCTCGGCAAGAGCCTCACCCCGGGCACCCATGGCTCCACCTTCGGTGGCAACCCCGTCGCCGCGGCCGCCGCCAACGTCGTCATCAGCAAGGTGACCGACCCCGCACTGCTCCGCGACGTGCAGGAGAAGGGCGAGTACTTCCTCGCGCGCGCTCGCGAGCTCCAGTCCCGCCTGCCCACCCTCATCAAGGAAGTGCGTGGCAGCGGCCTGCTCATGGGCGTGGAGCTCTTCCAGGAGGTCGCGCCCTACATCGCGAAGTGCCGCGAGCTGGGGCTCCTCATCAACGCCGCCGGCCCGATGACCCTCCGCTTCGCACCGGCCTACACCGTCACCCGGGAGGAGCTCGACGAGGGCCTGCGCATCCTCGAGCGCGCCCTCACTCCCTGAGCCGTGCGCCGCTTCCGGGAATACGGCATCATGCGGAGGAAGGGACGGCAATGAGCGCGCGGCAGGCCCATCTGTTCGTCGAGGCCGGACTCTGGCTTCGGATGGGAGGCGACCACGAGGGCGCCCGGCGGCTCTTCGCACGCGCGCTGGAGGAGGAGCCCTCCAATCGTCAGGCCCAGGAGGGGCTCGCGAGGAGCGAGGAGGCACTCTCTCCCTCTCGCAAGCCTTCTCCCTTCGAGGTGCCCCTTCCCGAGCTGCGTGAGGTTGCTCCCCTGGAGCCGCGTCCGATCACCTTGTCGACCCTCGATGTGATCGTGGAGGAGGACGACGAGGAGCCAGAGGTCATCGTCACCGGACCCGTACCGGATCCGGAGCAGGAGCTGACCACGCTCTTGCAGGGGGTGGAGGAGCTGCTCCGGCTGGGAGACGTGGCGAGCGCACAGGAGCTGCTGGCGAGGGCCGAGCAGCTCGTCCCCGGAGATCCACGGCTGGCTCCCCCGCGCGCGCGGTGCGAGCAGGCGCTGCGGGCCTCGCTGGAGGCGAAGCTGGGGGATCCGCGGCGCGTGCCGAGGATGGCCATGCGTCCGCAGGAGCTGATGAAGCTCAGCCTGGCTCCCCAGGAGGGCTTCGTGCTGTCCCGGATCGACGGGAGGATCAGCTACGAAGCCCTCTTCTCCGTGTCCGGGATGCCCCGGATGGAGACGCTGCGTGCCCTGGCGCACCTGCTGGAGGTGGGGGCGATCACCGCCTCCTAGGCGCTGCCGGGAGCGGCCCGGAGGCGGCTCCCGGCAGGCTCTCGGGACTACCCGAGGATGGAGCGCCGCCGGCGCGAGACGAGCAGGCCGGCGCCGAGCAGCAGCAGGGGCGTCAGCGAGCCCGGGCCGGAGCCGGTGCTCGAGCAGCCGCCAGCGGCCTTCTCGAGCTTCACCTCCACCTGCTCCGAGGCGAAGCCGCCGTGCCCGTCATCCACCGACAGCTCGAACACGAGCGTCGCGGCCTCATCCGGTGCCGTGAAGCTGGTGAAGGAGCCGCTGCTCGGGGACAGCGTGACGGACGGGCCGGACACCTGCTTCCACTGGTAGGTGAGCGCATCCCCATCTGGATCCGTGGAGCCGGAGGCGTCGAGCGTGACGCTCTGGCCCACGGTACCACCGGCGATCTTCCGGGCCTTGGCCATGGGGGCGCGGTTGATGTTCTTCACCGTCAGGCGGACGGTGACGGCCTCGCTCCAGGCGCCGTCGGGATCCGTCGCAAGCAGCCGGAAGGTGAGCAGGGTGTCACCCAGCACCTCGGGGGCGGTGAAGCTCAGCGAGGCCGTGTCCGCCCCGGTCAGCGTCACCAGCGGGCCGCCCGTCTGCTCCCAGAGCCAGGTGAGCGCGTCCCCATCCGGATCCGAGCCCGTGGCGTCGAGGGTGAGGACGGTCCGCTCCTCCACCTCCATGTCATTGGGCCCCTGGGCGACGGGGTGACGGTTGGCCTTGCGCACGGTCACCGTCATGGTGGACGGCTCGCTGTCGAGGCCCTTGGCGGAAGCCACGAGCTGGAAGACGAGCTCGGCGGGCTCGGAGGTGCGCACGTCCGGTGCGGTGAACGAGGGCTCGGCCGTGTCGGCTCCGGTCAGCACCACCTCCGGGCCGGAGACCTGGCTCCAGGCGTAGGTGGGGACATCGTCATCCGGATCGCTCGCGGAGCCCTGGAGGGTGACGGTGGAGCGGGCGGCGACATCCCGAGCCTCACCCGCGTGGGCCACCGGAGCCCGGTCCTGGTTCAGCACTGTCACCGCGAGGGTGGTCGGCGTGCTGTCCTTGATGCCGTCGTTGACCACCAGCGAGAAGGTGAGCTGGGTGTCCGCCACCACCTCGGGCAGGGCGAAGCTGGGGGTGGCGCTGGCCGGGTTGTCGAGCAGCACCGAGGGGCCCTCCACCTGGGTCCACTTGTAGGTGAGCGTCTCGCCGTCCTCATCGGTGGAGTTGGAGCCGTCCAGCGTCACCCGCTCCGTGCTGCGCTCCACCACGGAGGCGGGGGCCTGGGGCACGGCCTTCGGCGGCCGGTTGACGTTCTCCACGGTCACGTCGACCCTCGAGGGCAGGCTACTCTCCTGACCATCGTTGGCGACGAGCTGGAAGCTCAGCACCGAGTCCCAGCCGACGTCCGCCTCGAAGGTGGGACGGGCCACGTCCGTCGCGGACAGGGTCACCGCCGGTCCACCCACCTGCGTCCAGGTGTAGCTCATCGCCTGGCCGTCCGGATCGAAGCTGCCCGAGCCATCCAGCGTGATGAGGGTGCGCTCCAGCGCCCCGGAGGCCAGCAGCGTGCCCTCCTTCACCGACTGGTTGGCCCCCGCATGGGCCACGGGCCGCCGGTTGCAGACGCTCCCGTCACTGCTCTCGGAGGCGAGGCTGCCGAACGGGGTGTTCGTCACGTTGGTGAAGCTGATGTCGTCGATGTCCCAGCCGTACGCACCCACCGCGCCGTCCGAGCCGACCCGGAAGCGGAACTGCACCTGGTAGCCCGCGAGCGCCTCGCCGAAGTTGAGCGTCTCGGTGCTCCACGCCGGGTAGTCGGGGCTGAGGCCCACGAGTGCCGGACGCCCGGCCAGCGGGTTGCTGCTCCGGTCGTCGAGGTAGTCGCTGTAGCTGGGGTTGTGCCCGAGCGCGAGCACGTCCATCCATTCGATGCCGTCGACGGAGAACTCCACGACGCCGCCATCCCAGAAGGGGGCGCCGCCGCCGTTGTTGGTCTCGAAGGACCAGCGGTGCTTGAAGCTGACGATGAAGTCCCCGGAGGGGTTCACCTCCATCCAGGGAGAGGTGAGCGTCAGGTCGGCCGTGGTCGCCAGGTTGGGGGCGTGGAAGAACCTGTTGCTGAGGTCACCCTGCTTCGTCCAGGCGGCCTCGCCCCTGTTCACGAGTGTGGAGGTCCAGGCCATCGTCTGGCCGCCCTCGACGTCGTCGGTGGCGGAGGTGCCGAGCACCTCGTCGTAATGGACGCGCGGATCGTAGACCACGGTCTGTGCCGAGGCGGGCAGGGAGGGTTCGTCGAAGGTGAGGGTGAGTCCGGCCCGAGGCGCGGTGTCCGAGACCGAGGAGAGGCGGACGGCGAGCGTGCGCGTGGCCGTCGCGTGGGGCGGTAGCGAGGGGAAGGAGAGGGTGGTGCCACCAGGGAACGCGAAGGTGGCGGTGGTGCTGCTGGAGGAGACGGTGCCGGAGAAGGCGGCGAGCGTGCTCGCGCCCGTGTTGCGCACCGTCACCTGGAGGTAGCCCGTCTCGCCCACATCCAGCACGCCGTCCTGGTCACAGCCGATGAGGCCATCATCCATCCGCAGGCTGACCACCTCGAGGTTGTTGCCTCTCTCGAAGCTCTCCACCACGCCGATGTGGTCCTGCGAATCGCGATCCGGACCCCTGGCCCCGAGGCCCGCACCGCGCCGCGCGAAGGCCTTGAGGAAGCGGGAGTGATCGGCGGGGTCGGACGCCGCGGCCACGGCCAGCAACGCATCACGCGCCTCCAGCAGGGTGGGGCTGGACGGGGTGGCCTTGTAGGCGGCCACCAGGTACTGCTTCATCCGGTCCTGCGCCTCCTGGAAGGGGTAGGCGTTGAGCAGCGAGGCGTAGCACTCCCAGAGCATGGTGGCCCACACCTCGCCCGCGTTGTGTACCTCCGAGTTGCCCCGTCCCGACTGCCCCGAGGCGACCGGGTGGGTGGTCGGCAGTGGCTCGCCGTTGGCGATGTGCTTGAAGGTGAGCGCGTTCTTGGCGAAGTCCGTGGAGTAGGGCACCCGGCGGATGCCGTAATAGTAACCCTGGTTGATGCCGCCGCTCTGCGTATACGTGGCCATCGCATAGACGCCCTGCCACTGATCATTGCCGGGGCGCGCGCGGTCCGACTCGCGCACGTTGAGCAGCATCGAGTGGAAGTCCGCCCAGCCCTCGCCCATGGAGCGGCCCTGGTTGTTGGTCAGGCCGTTGGCGTTACCGACGAGGCGGTTGCTGATGTAGTGGCCCCACTCGTGGGCGATGATGTCGTTGTCCAGCGTGCCGTCGCGGTCCAGGTTCAGCCCGCGCTTCATTCTCACGGTGAGGGTGGATGCGTTGGAGGCCACCTCGGCCTTCCAGGAGTCGGCCGCCTCCTTGGTGATGGAGAGCACCGGGAGGGTGACGTTCGAACTCGAGCCGCCCAGTTCCGGTGCCGGCTGGTTGGCCGCGTTGTTGGCGATGATGACGCCGATGGCGCCCGCGTCCTGGGCATTGAGCGCCTTGGCGACGAAGGTGCAGCCTCCGCGGTCGATGAGGGCGAGCTTCCCGGAGAAGGTATCCGCGGGGAATGGCGTGCAACCCGTCGTGCTGCCGGCCGGATCGGAGATCCGCACGTCCCCGCTCAGCTCGAAGGTGGTGGCGCCGAAGGCCGCGATGTTGCTGTCCTGCGAACCCGCGAGCGACGCAGGGGCCGTCACCTCCAGGGAGGGGATGCCATCGAAGATGTACATCTGCATCCGAGGCCGCGCGCCGTCGGCCGGGGTGGACATGTTGGCGTTGTTGCGGCCGCTGTAGTCCTGGGCCTCGACCTTGAGGCTGTCGCCCTCGAGGCCGCCGCGGCCGTAGTTGAGCGCCTGGGCGTTGCCGGAGGCCTCGTCGAAGCCGGCGTCGTAGTACCAGTCGTGCAGGAAGTTGTTGATGTAGAAGAGGTTGACCACCGCCGCCATGCGCTGGGTGTCATTGGCGTTGGGGGCGAGCGCGGTGTCGAAGGTGTGGTCGAACGTGTCCGCGGAGGTGATGGGGGCGCGCAGGTCCGTCTCCGGCTGGAAGCCGTCCGGCGCGGCGAGGTCCACGTAGGCGTCCACGTTGTTGCCCACCGTCTGCGTGGCGTTGGCCGGCAGCCAGGGATCATTGCGGCTGAACGGGTAGTTCCGCAGCGTGACGGTGCTGGGGGGAATGAAGGGCGCCTGGTAGCGATCCGGCGTGCCGGAGGGGTGGGGGGTGGCCTCCGTGCCCTGGGGGCCGTCGTGAGGCAGCAGCGTCGTCGGGTCCGCCCACACCCGGTAGGTGTAGCTGTCGTGCGCGCGCAGATCATTACGGAACAGCAGCTCGCCGCTCGTGGCCGATACCACGAACGAGGCGTGGGAGGACTCCGAGCTGTCCTTGGCGCCGGCGTTCACCTCCACGTACCAGGCCGGCTCCAGCCGATCCGGCAGGGTGAAGTAGACCTTCTTCGCGCGGGCCGGCTCGGCCAGGTTCCAGGTGAGGAGGTTGCGCGCGCCCGGCTCGAAGGAGAAGTGGACGTAGTCCCCGTTCACCTTGCCGGTGGACACCAGCGAGCCAGGGCCGAGTGCCAGGCCGCTCAGATCCTGGAAGGCGCGGGTGATGGCCTCCCGCGCATCGAGCTGGAAGGCACGGGAGGAAGTGCCCTGGGCCTTGTCCACCGCCTGCTCCGGCGCCAGGTAGCCCGACACGGCCACCAGACCCTGGCCGCGGTTCATCACTACCTTGAGCTCGTTGCGGAAGACCTCGATGCCGTCCACCGACTGGCCGAAGCGGGCGATGATGGGGCCCCAGTCGGTGAGGTGCAGGTTCCTCAGCTCCGCCCCGTTCACCGCCTTGCTGCTCAGCCGGTACACGTCCGCGACTGCCTGCAGGTGCGCGCGCGCGGCCTGCTCCGGCGTCAGCGACGCGAGCGCCTTGGTCCCCGTGTCCTCGCGGGTGGCCCAGAGGAAGCTCGGTACGCCGAGCCGTTCCTCCTGGTGCTCCACGCGCAGTCCTCGCGCCTGGAGCGCATCGACCGTGGCGGCCAGGGACTTGTCCTCGGTGCTCGCCAGGAATGCATCGTAGTTGGAGCCATTCTTGGCCAGGGCATTGCTGCCCATGAGTGGCACCAATGCCAGACCGGCAACCAGCTTCTTCCTCAGGTGCATGCGCCTTCCTTCGTTGAAAGGAATGTCACCGAGTCGAAAGGCCCTCTTCCATGGGCCTGACGCTCAGGTCATCGCGCATGCTAGCGGGGTTGCCGAACCGTGGCGAACCCCCCTCCGTCAGGAGTCTGGAACCTTAGAATGCTAGAATACTGAACGCATAGCTGCTTGCCTGACCCTCCGGAGAGTAGAGGGCGATGCCCACCGTGGTGTTCGACTCCGCCAGGATGTCCACCACCGACTGGCGGGTGGTGAGGAAGGGCTGCTGCGGGCTCGACTCGGTGTAGGCGGCGAGCGTGGGCACGGCTCGGGAGGTGTCGAAGCTGATGCGGTAGCGGTGGCCGATGGTGACGGGGAAGAGGAACCAGTCCTGGTCCTGGCCGTACTCGAGGCGCCCGTAGTGTACCTGCGGGTTGGCGGTTCCGGCCGGGTCCGGGGTGACGGAGGTGCCCTGCTCAGGGGTGTCGCCGTGGTCCTCCTCGCCCAGCGTGGAGTAGGTGAGGGCGTAGGAGCCGGTGGCGGCGGAGGGATCCACCGGCGAGTGGCTGACGCGCACGAAGTAGGGCGAGGTGGAGCTGGCCTTGAAGGTGAGCTCGGCGGTGGGGCGGCCGTCGTGGGCGCCGAGCCATATCCCGCCCTGATCGAAGGCATCCACTCGCGGCATCAGCGAGCCTTCGGGCTGCACGACGACGGTGTAGAGGTGGCCGGCCGTGGCGTCGATGCGGAAGAAGTCGTAGTCGCCGATGGGCTCGATCGTCTGCAGCCGCGGCGCTCCGTCCGAGGCGAGCGCCCGAGCTCGCGACTGGCAGTCATCCGGCTCGGCGGTGTCCCCGGTGTGCTCGGGGCAGTTGGCGGCGCTCTCCTGCTCGCACACGCCGCTGGGGCGTTGCACGAAGCCCGCGTTGCACAGGCAGCGCGCGGTGCCGTTCTCGTTCACGCACTGGTTCTTGTTCCCCTGGGTACAGGGGTTGGGAGCGCACGGATCCTGCTGGGGATTGGAGTTCACCAGGCAGCCCGTGCCCAGCAGGGTCGCGAGCGGGAGGAACAGGGCAGAAGTCAGGGGAAATCGCATGATCAACGGCTC
>QKJM01000565.1 GCA_003249315.1 Archangium sp. | reverse complement strand
GCTACAACCTGCTCAACGCGGGAGACCATCAGCTCAACCCGAGACCCCCGCGGGGAGCAATGGGCGGCATCCAGTGGGAGTATTGAGCAAAGCCCCCTCTCCCTCCGGGAGAGGGCCGGGGTGAGGGTATCTGAATGACCGTGCGCCACACACTGTTGCTGCTGGGGCTCTGCATGACGGGCTGTGCCCCTGATCTGCGAGACGACTACCCGTTCGACGGGGAGGTCTCGAACGGGCCCCTCGTCCAGGTGACGCCGGGGGAGGATGGGAGCCAGCAGGCCCTGGTGGACGCCACGCACAAGTCCGCGCAGGTCTACTTCGACATCGACGAGGGCCGGGAGCTCAAGGCCGACGAGGCCTTCGCGACCAATGCGTGGGATCTCTCCTTCCAGCGCTACGAAGTGACGATGAACGGAGGCGGCGGAAACCCGACCGGCGCGGTACAGGTCGCCGTGCTCCGGGACACCGCCTGGGAATCCCTCACCACGGCTCCGTCCGAAGGCTATCGGCAGGACGGATCGGAGACGGTCTTCAACGGTGTCGAGGGTGGCTGGTACTTCTACGATCTCACGAAGCACCGCCTCGTGCCCCGCAACGAGCTGCTGTACGTAGTCCGCAGCAGCGAGGGGCGCTTCTTCAAGCTGAAGATGCTCTCCTACTACGACGACGCAGGCACGCCAGCCCGCCTCTCGTTCCGCTACCAGTTGCTGCAGGAGCCCGACACGCTGCCATGAGGAGCAGACAGCCGGCCTCGGCACGACACCGGATACTCGAACGATGGTTCCCCTGCGTCCTCCTCGCCACCGCAGCAGCCGCCGCGGTCGCGCTGGGCAGCCTTCAGTCGGTGATCTGGAACGGTGTCTCGGCCCCTCCACTGGCTCGGGCGCTCGCGTCGTTGCTCGATCCCGGGCTGGTCGCATCGACGGGAGCCCCCGCCAACACGCTCGAGCCCGGTGAGTCCTACTTCGCCAATGGCCGCCTCGCCCTGGCGATCTACGTCATGCTCCTGCTGGGATGGCAGGGCCTGCGCGCGCAGCTACCCGCCTGGAGATATCCGGCATCACTCGCCACCCTGACGCTGGCGCTGTCTGGCGACGTACTCGCCTACTGGGTCAGTTCCGTTCTCGGACCCGATGTACGCCGCGTCGGCTTCTGGTTCATCGAGGTTCCGGCGCTCGCGATGCTCGTGCTCGGGTTGACGATCCAGGGGCTCGCTCGACTCCGGACGAAAGGGACAGGACGAGTACTGCTCCTGACGCTCCCCGCCGCACTGGGCGGCACGATGCTCCTTCGCTACCTGCCGCATGGCGCGCTGGCCGGGCTCGCGGCGGTCGCGGGCCTCACTGCGGCCTGGGCCGCCCCCACGGTGCCACTGCCCATCACCCCGAGAAGCGCGGTGCCACGGGCACTCGGAGTGGTCATCGCGGTCGGGCTGCTCGGAATCCTCTACCGCCCGCGGCTCGTGCCGGGAGACATCGTCACCGGAGGCGAGTTCATCATCGCTCCTCCCGAGGAGGGCGTTCGGCTCCACGTCTTCAACACGGGCTGGAACCGCATGTCGTGGCTGCTGGTCGGAGACAGCCGCCCCTGGCGTCCGGTCCCTGCGTTCGTACTCGAACATCCGAGACACGGCCTCATCGTCTTCGACACCGGGGTCTCCCCCGAGGTGGCCGAGGCCGGCGAGAGCGCGCTCCCCGCGCCGATGCGCTGGGTCATCGAGAGTCGAAGCGACGCTTCCTGCCTTCTCTCGCGGCAGATGGAGGTCGCGAATCTTCCGCTCGAGCGCGTCACACAGGTGATCGTCTCGCACCTGCATGAAGATCACGTGGGACAGCTCGATGCGTTCGCGCGCGCCACATTCATCGCTGGACCTGGCACGAGCGCGTTCGCGCAAGAGCACGGGCTTGCTGACCGCTGGCGTGAAGTCTCGTCCGCCGCGCTGAGAGCCTCCTGGCCTTTCGAGCGCACGCAGGATCTCTTCGGAGACGGAAGCGTGGTGCTCATCCATGGCGGTGGGCACACGAGGGAGGACCTCATGGTGCTCGTCTCACTCCCCGAAGGCCCGGTGCTCCTCACGGGCGACGCGGTGGTCCACTCGGACTGGCTCCGATCCGACGACGTGCAGCGAATCCCCGTGGACGCAGGACTGGCCGCGCGGCTCAGGAACCAGGTGCGCGTGCTGGAGCACCATCCCGACGTGCTGATTCTCTACGGTCACGAGCTGCCGCTCCAGGCTCCGCTTCGCGCTGACTTCACCTGGCACGTTCGGCACAACACGGATGAACAGGCTACCTGCCTCATGTAGATAGTGAAGCGTGCATACCGCTGAGAAGCCTCCTGCACACACAGCGAGGGCAAGAGCGGCTCTTCCCCTCGGGAAGGTGTCGAGGCCCACTGCTTGCATTGCGCCGGGGCCATGACCACCAAGAAGATATCTTCCCGTTGGAAGCTAGCGGTCCTGCTGCCTCTGCTGCTCCTCATCCCTGGCGTGAGCCTCGCGGCGGAGCCCACATCCCCGAGGCCCGAGCGGCTCTCTGGCACGGAAGCACCAGCATCTCTGCATCTGTTGGAGGACGAGCCACGAGACGAGCCGACGCCAGACATCAACCCGGTGTGGCGCCTTGCGTCGGAGATCGGGGCCGAGGCGGTGATATCCCTCATGATGGGCATCCCGGGCGCACTGGGAGGAGGTCTGCTGTGCGGTGTGCTGGAGCCCGATGAGACCAGCTCCTTCCGGTGCTGGACGTCCATAGGATACGGCTTCCTCGCGGGCGTTACGCTAGGAGCCCCCCTGGGCGTCTGGTCTGGCGGGAAGCTCGCGCGAGGCCAGGGCACGTTGAGTGGCGCGTTCATCGGCACGGGCGCGGCCGCGGTGCTGGGAGCCGTGGTGACGCTCTTCGTCTACAACGATGACATCCAGCCCTTCGTCATCCCGACGTTCTCGCTGATCGGCGCCCTCATCGGCTACGAGGTATCGCACCACATGCGACTATCCGCGCGGAGTCCGCCGGCCACCAGCATCCAGCCAGTCATAGGCTTCTCCGCGCACGGTGGCACGCTGGGGATGGCCGGCCGCTTCTGAGTACCGCCGCGCGCCCGTCCCCCTCCCCTCAGGAGCGGCTCTCCTCCAGGCCGGAGGGGGGCGTGGAACAGGGGAGCGTCCGCCACCGGAAGGAGGGGCCGAGCAACGTGAGGGCGCCCTGGGCCGCGAGCGCGAGCACCGAGCCCAGCAGCTCCCCTCCCCCCCGAAGCGGGGCGGACAGCGGCACGGAGAAGCAGAGCGCATCCTCATCCTTCTCCGGCTCGCAGGGAGTGATCGCCCGCAGCGTCCGATACATCTGCCGGTTGAAGGGCAGCACCCGGCACTCGAGGCGCTCCAGCCCGCGCTCGCGGGCGGCATCCATGAGCCGACATACGAGCAGCTTGCCCAGCCCCTTCCCCTGGGCCTCATCCACCACCGCGATGGCCAGCTCCGCCACCTCCGGCGTCCCGGGCAGGCGGATGAAGCGCGCCACTCCCAGCCCCACCTCCCTCCCGTCCGATCCCCACGTCACCGCCCCCAGCGCGAAGTGCGACTCCCCATCCACCCATGTGAGATAACGCACCTCGTCATCCGACAGCCTCGGCTTGGCCCCCAGGAAGCGCTGGTAGCGCGAGCGCGACGAGAGCCGCTCGAAACCCTCCCTCAGCAACTCTCCATCCTCGGGGCGCACCAGCCTCAACTCCACCCACGTCCCATCGGCGAGCCTCAGCCTCTCCCGGTACTGCGGATTGAAGCGACGATAGGGCTGCATCCAGCCTCCTCCGGCAGAATTCCCACCGAGGATGAGGATTATGGCGCAGCGCGTCAACCCGCCCCATGAATCTGTCACATTCCCTGGGCGCTAGCGGACAGAGGCATCGTCTGGGATCGAAAGCTCAGTCATTCTGTATTTTTCTCCCACTACCTGAATTCAGAACGACCGACCTCAACCCGCCAGCGCCTGCTCCTTCCCGAGATAGCGCTCGCACTCATCCTGGGGCAGGGGCTGGCTGAAGAGGTAGCCCTGCAGCAGCTCCACGCCCAGCTCGCGGAGGAGGTCCGCCGTCTCCTGGTCCTCCACGCCCTCGGCCACCACCACCAGCTTCAGGTCGTGCGCCATGTCCACGATGGCCTTGACGATGGCCCGGCCCTCCCGCGTCCGGACGCGCCGCACGAAGGACATGTCGATCTTCAGCTCGTCCACCGGCAGCGTGTGGAGCTGCGAGAGCGAGGAGAAGCCCGTC
>QKJM01001043.1 GCA_003249315.1 Archangium sp. | reverse complement strand
TCCACCCCCAGCTCGTCCTTCCAGTACTTCAGCGAGTGGACGATGAGGTCCTGCGCCACCGGGTTGTAGGTGTTGTAGTTCCCACCCACGCCCGTGTTGTCGTAGGGGAACTGCTTGTCGCTGGTGAGGCTGTAGTAGGTGGAGTTGTCCAGCCCGCGCCACGAGTAGAGGTTCATCGTGGTCTTGTCGCCGGCCGTCCACACGCCGCCCTCGGCGGTGTGGTTGTACACCACGTCGATGAAGACCTTGATGCCCTGGTCGTGGAAGGCCTTGACCATCTCCTTGAACTCCTTCGTGGGACCGCCCGCCGACTTGTCGTAGGCGTAGCGCCGGTCCGGCGCGAAGTAGTTGAGGGTCATGTAGCCCCAGTAGTTGTCCCCCGCGGTGCTGGCGACGTTGTCGTTGGCGTCGTTGGCCGTCTCCTGTACGGGGAGGAACTCCACCGCGGTGACGCCCAGCGACTTGAGATCCGCGGCCTTCAGGCCCGCGCCCTTGTAGGTGCCGCGGTACGCCGAGCTGAGGCTGGTGTCGTTCCTCGTGAGGCCGCGCACGTGGACCTCGTAGATGACCTCATCCTTGAGCGCGCGCGTGGGCTTGGTGCCGTAGGAGACGCCGTCCGCCGCGAGGACGATGCCCTTGGGCGCCTTGGCGCCGCTGTCCTTGGCTCGGTGGGTGGCGCCGCTGGCGAAGAGCGTGGCGTCCTGGTTGCTGGCGTTGAGGTAGTCCTGGCTGACCTCCAGCGCGTAGGGGTCCAACAGCAGCTTGTTGGGGTTGAAGCGGTTGCCGTTGGCGTCCACGTCCGAGATGAAGCCCGTGGTGGAGCCCTTGCTCCAACTGCTGGAGTACGGCCAGTTGGGGCCCCAGGCGCGGTAGCCGTAGTACACCGGGCCGGTGATTCCGTAGCTGTTCTGCAGCGTGGAGACCGAGACCGTCTTCGACCAGACGTCGTTGGCGTCCTTGGTGAGGACGTACTTCGTCTTCTCCTGGTACCCATAGGGCTGGGCGTAGAGCCAGACCTCGATGCGGGTGGCGTTCTTCGAATAGACGCGGAAGGTGATGTTGCTCTTCGTCGCGTCGTACTGCGCCCCGAGCGTCCAGGAGAGGCCCTGCTCCTGGCGGCCCGGGAGCTCGGGCGTGGTTACCTCGTCTAGGAAGTCGGCCTCGCTGGGGGTACACGAGAGCGGCAGCGCGAGGAGCCCCGCGGTGAGCAGGGCTCGCCATGGGCGGAGCCGCGTGCCCTCGTGATGGCGGATGTGTTCAGTCTTCATGGAAAACTCCCAGCGCGGTGTGGGGGACGGCCAGACGGACGAGCCCGCGCCTACCCGTCTGCCCGGCTCTCAGCATCCCTCAGTTCTGGGAGTCAATGCAGGCAACCCCGGTTCCCCAGTCCCCGAGATTCCGTCCGCCACCAGATGTGACGCGATGTGTCGCAGGGTGGGGTGTGCAGGACCCGGTTGGTGGGAAAGACCCAGGGATGGCTTACATCTCGCTCTGAAATTTCGTTTAATGTCCGGTGTCCCGAATCGCGGTGTCCCCCCTCCGCGAGCCCCCCTCAGGAGAGTTCCAAGATGCCCACGGCCGTCTCGAACGATCAGACCTCCATCCACTACCGCGTTGTAGGCGACGGACCGCGGGACGTGCTGCTCGTACACGGATGGATGGTCTCCGGCGCGGTGTACGACGACGTGGTGGAGAAGATGGACCTCTCGGGGCTGCGGCTGGTGATTCCCGACCTGAGGGGCACGGGAAGCTCGGCGAAGCCGGAGGGCGGCTACACGCTCGAACAGTACGCGCGAGATGTACTGGCGGTGGTGGAGCACGCGGGGCTGAAGCGCTTCACGCTGGTGGGCCACAGCATGGGCGGGCAGATCGCCCAGTGGGTGGCGGCGGAGGTGCCCTCGCAGGTGGAGGGGCTGGTGGTGCTGTGTACGGTGCCCGCGGCGGGCATGGCGCTGCCTCCGGAGGCGGTGGGGCTGTTCCGCACCTCGGCGGGAGATCGCCAGAAGCAGGAGGCCATCCTCGGGATGGCGTGCAAGCAGCTCCCGGAGGCGTCGCTGGCGCGGCTACTCGACGATGCGGCCGGCGTGTCGCGGGAGGCCATCGAGGGCGGCTTCGACGCGTGGACGGGCGGCGGCTTCGAGGCGAAGCTGGCCTCCATCACCGCGCCCACGCTGGTCGTGGCCACGGATGACCCCTTCCTGCCTCCGCCCTTCCTTCGCGAGAAGGTGGTGAAGCCCATCCGGAACGCGCGTCTGACGTACCTGCCGGGGCCGGGCCACTACCCGCAGGTAGAGCGTCCGACGGAGACGGCGGCGCTGCTCACGGCCTTCCTGGCCGGCCAGGAGCGCGCCTAGCACGGAGGTTCGTCCCCATGGCCTGGAAGATGCAATTCGACTACGACGAAGCGCATGATGTCGTCACCGCGTCCTTCGAGGACTGCATCCTCAACAACTCGCTCGACGTGGCGCGCTGGCGCACGGAGGTGGAGGGCTATCTGTCGCGCTACCCCGCGAAGGTGGATCTGCTCATCAACCTCGATGGCCTGGTGGTGAAGTACACGGCGGGGCGTGTCTTCGGGCGCGAGCGGGCCGAGGTGCTCTCGCGCTATACGCGGCGCTCCTTCCGCTTCGGCGGCGACGAGATGACGAAGATGTTCGTGAGCACCAGCGGCGTCATCAACGGCGCGGCCGTGAATGTCTACCGCTCGCGCGAGGATGCCCTGCAGGCGCTGCTGGAGGATCGCCGCCTGGAGGCCGAAGGCAAGCCGAGCCTGGTGGGCAAGAAGGCGGTGTGAGCTCCGCCTCGGAGCCTTCGTACCTGTCACGGCGGGAGTCCTGAGCCCGACCTCTGGAATGGGTTGGGGCCTTGACATGACGTATGGAGTCCCTAGTCTGGCGCCCGCCATGACGAGTTCCCTACCCCAGAGTGTCCGTGAGCGGATGGCGCGAATCCTCCCGGTGACCCTGCCCATCGCCCGGGCGGAGGCGGACCTCTCCCGGGAAGAGGTGGCCGAGCGGCTTGGCCTGAAGGAAGGGGCCTATGGCCGCATCGAGCGGGGGCTGCTGGTGCCGAGCCTGCGGACGCTGAGGCGGCTCTGCGAGGTGCTGGGCGTCTCCCTGGAGGACCTGGTGGACTTCGAGGGGGAGCGGCTCCCCTCGCGTCCGGCGGCGACGCCTGTCTCCCGAGCGAGGCGCCTCTCCGCTTCTCCTGTCGCGGGCGGGCGCGCGGGCTACACTGCGCCGTCCCTTTCTCCATGTCCCGCCAGGCCGCCGCCTCCGTGCTCCTCCTGTTCATCGCGCTCGTGAGCGTGATGGCGGGCGTGGTGCATCTCATCCACCGGGACCGGGCGGCGCTGGTGGAGCAGTTCACCGCGGACCGACAGGCCCAGGTGGAGGCGGCGGTGCGCGAGGTGGCGGACGCGCTCGACGATGCGGCGGACGACCTGCGCTTCGCGGGGGAGCTGCTCTCCCGGCCGGGCTCCATCACCGAGCATCGGCGAGAGCTGCGCGCGTTGCTGGAGGTGGTGGGCCAGTACAAGGCCATCCTCGTGCTCGGGGAGGGTGGGGCGCAGCGCTTCTCCATCGTGGACAGTCGCGCGGGCCCGTCGGTGACGCGAGGGGCGGTGGGCACCGTGCTGGCGGAGACGGCGCGAGAGGCGCTCTCCCGAGCGCCGGGGGAAATCCACACCTCGCCGCCGGTGGCCGCCGCGCCCGGTGGGTGGTTCCGCGTCTTCGCCACCGCCTACGCACCCGGGGACGACTCCCCTGGCGGGGCGGTGGCGGTGCTGGTGGACACCGAGCCCTCCTTCGCTCCGCTCAAGCTCATCGCCACCCAGCCGGACACGCGGCTGCTGCTGCTGGGGACGCACGGCGTGCCTACCCCCGCCAGCGATGTCACCCTCGGCGAGTGGCATCAGCGGGTGGAGCGGGAGCCGAAGCTCGTCCCGGCCTTCGCCTCGCTGGTGCGGCGCATGCGCGCGGGCGAGCGGGGCACCATCTCCATTCCCGAGGCGGAGGCGAATCGGCTGGGGCTGGGCGAGGCGGACGCCATCGCCGTCTTCATCCCCATCCGCATGCGAGGCGGGGCCCACTGGTCGGTGGCCGCGCTGGGGACCACCCTGGGGCTGCGCGCCCACGAGCGTGGCATCATCCAGCGGGTGGCGCTCGGCGGCGCGGTGGTGGGCGTGCTGCTCGTCCTCTTCGGCGCCTACGTCATCATCTCCTCGCGTCGGGTCGTGGCGCTGCAGGAGAGCCGTCGCCACGCGGAC
>QKJM01000769.1 GCA_003249315.1 Archangium sp. | reverse complement strand
TGCGCCTCGAGGACTCCTCGCTGCACGTCATCACCGGCTTCGCGCTCGTGATGGAGAGCGGACTGCGCACCGCGTTGGTGCGACGCCTGGAGGCGTGGACCTCTCTTCATGGAGGCTTCCTGCAGGCCGAACAGCTCCTGCTCGCCCAGGTGACGTGGCACCGCCATGGCCTCGGCCTGCGCTTCGGCCCCGGCGAGGTGCGCGCCCTGGACTCCCTCTTCTCCGCCCTCCACTCCGAGCCCTTCCTGCTGGATGAGGACACCGAGCTGTCCACCGCCGAAGCCCTCTTCGCCCAGGGTGCAAGCGTGCCCTTCCGCGAGCTCGGGCCGCTGCCCTACGTCACCCCAGGAGCCCCCGAGCTGCCCGAGGGGCTTCGCTCCGGCCTCCTCCCCCCTCCCGAGGAGGTGGATCTCCGCTCCCTCCCCGACGCCGCCTTCCTCCGCGAGGCCGTCCCCATTCCCGGCGACGACGCGCCCCCCTTCGTCGGAGCCTGGGAGCCCGAGGTCGAGCAGCCCTGTGAGCTGAAGGATCCACTGCCCCGTCCGCTGCCGGCCGCGCCCTCCGCTCCCGCCCCCGGCCCTCTCGTCAACTACCGCGCCCGGGATGCGCGCACCCTGCTCGCCGTGATGATGGAGCGCGCCCGCATCTCCATGCCCACCTGGAGCGAGCGCGGCCCCGCCGACTTCACCACCATGCTGCTGGAGACCGTCGCCGGGCAGCTCGACTCGCTCTCCTACCGCCAGGAGCGCTCCGTCTCCGAGGGCTTCCTCGAGGAGGCCCGACTACGCCGCTCCGTGGAGGACCATGCGCGGGCGCTCGACTACCCGGTGGATCCGGGCCTGTCCGCCACCGCCATGCTCCGCTTCCGGTTGGAGCCGGAGGCCCTGGCGCTCCTCGAAGAGGGCGGCCTGGAGATTCCCGAGGCCACCCTCGTCGCCAACACCTCCACCTCCGAGTCCACCGTGGTGTTCGCCACCGAGGAGCCCCTGGCCTGGCTCCCCTCGCTGGATGCCATGACGCTGGCCGAGGACTGCCCCGTCGGGGCCACCTCCATGCTCCTGTCCGGCACGGCCGAGGGCTTGGAGCGCAACCGCTGGCTGTTGCTCCACCGCGGCTCGGGCGAGCGAGGACACGTGGTCCGCGTCACCACCCTGGAGCGCTCCGCCCATGTCACGCGCGTGGGGTGGGATCCCCGCCGCCCCGCCCCCGTCCTCTTCCGCGCCTCGGCGGATCCGGAGTCCGGCGAGCCCGCCGCCATGGTGCTGGGCAACGTCGTCCCCGCCCACCATGGACTGCCCGTGGCCTCGCTGGAGGACTCCTCCTCCGAGGGCCTGGAGGGCGACTTCGAGGCAACGCTGCGGCCCTGGCGCCAGCAGCTCTCCGTCTCGGTGGATGGCTCGGTGGAGCGCGAGGTGCGGCTCCCCTTCCACCCCATCAGCATCCAGGCCCGGGGCTGGCCCCTACCGGGAGAGGAGGGCCGCCGGGGCTCGCCCATGCTGCGCGGCAGCGTGGAGGGAGACCCCTGGAGCCTCGTGGAGGAGCTGTCCACCCGGGACTCCGGAGAGGAGGTGTTCGTCCTGCGCACCTCGGCGGACGGAGGCCAGGCCCTCCGCTTCGGAGACGGCACCCACGGCTCCGCCCTCCCCCAGCGCACCGTCACCCTGGAGCTGTCCCTTCGCGTGGGCCTGGGTCGAGCGGGCAACGTGGGCGAGGGCGTCCTCACCCGGTTGCTCCAGGTGCCCGCCGGTGGCGCCCGCTCCAACGCACTGCTCGAGCGTCCCCTGGACGAGCTGCGCCTGCTGCTGCGCGTGGACAACCCCCTGCCCGCCGTGGGCGGCCGCGAGCCCGAGCCCCTGGAGCGCATCCGCTACCGCGCGCCCCTCGGCGTCTCCCAGCGCCTCTCCGCCGTCACCGCCGAGGACTGCGTCCACCTGCTCCAGCAGCTCCCCGAGGTGGCCGGTGCCGCCGCCCGCTTCCTCTCCACCGGCTCCCGCTCCATCCTCCGCGTCACCGCCCTCCTGCGCGACGAGGACACCCTGGAGCCCGCCGAGCGCCTTCGCCGCTGGGCCCTCGTGCGCCGTCGGCTGGAGGAGATCCGCCTGCTCGGCTTCGACGTGGAGGCCGTGCCTCCCCTCTGGGTGCCGTTGGATCTGGACGTGGTGGTGGATGCGCGGCCCCATGCCCATGCGGATCGCCTCCATGACGCGGTGGAGGCCGCCATCTCCGGCCAGGGCGGACTGTTGGATCCGGATCGCAGCGGGCTCGGCGGGGACGTGCAGCTCGCGGACCTGTACCAGGCGGCGCTCTCCGTGCAGGGCGTGTCCGCCGTACGGGTGAAGCGCTTCCGCCGCCTCGCCCTCCACGCTCCCGATCAGCTCTCCGAGGGCGTCATCCCCGTCGGCCCCGAGGAGGTCGCCATCGTGCGCGCTCCCTCCCGACCCGAGTCAGAGGGGCTTCTCACCGTCACCGTCTGCGGAGGGCTGCGATGAGCCGCATTCCCTCCCGCCACCTCGCCCTCTCCCACGAGGCCCTTACCCAGCGGCTCGCCGCCTCCGCCCGACGTGCCTTCCGAGAGCCCTCCCTCGGGCAGACGTGGGATCCCCTCACCCACCTGGATGCCTCGCTGGTGGATCTCGGGCGCGGCCTCCTCGACAGCGTCGCCCTCGCCCTCCACGTGCTGTGGACGTACCAGCAGGCCTGGGCCGAGGAGACCTTCCTCGCCACCGCCCGGCTCGACGACTCCGTGGGCAGGCTGCTCGCCCAGGTCGGCTACCGACCGGGCCCCGGCTCCGCCGCGCTCGGCTTCCAGCACTTCCGCTGCAAGGCCGGCACCCACGCCGTCCTCGCCGCCGGATCCGCCGTGCAGTCCCCGCCCCAGGGCGACGAGCCCCCGCTCACCTTCGAGACGCTCGCGCCCCTGCGCCTCCAGCCCGAGCTCAATGAGCTCAAGGCCTTCCTCCCTCCTCCCGCTCCAGCGGGCGCGGGCCAAGCGGGAGGTGTCGCGGGGGCCGGCGCGGGAGTTCCTTCCAAACAACCCGGGGAGCCGACTGTGCCCGCTCCTTCCGGGGGACTGCTCGGCACGGGCTCGGTGGTGGACGCGCTCCAGCATCGCATCGAGGTGCAGCGCCACGGCCCGCTCGAGGAGCGCCGGGTGGCTCGCGCCCGGCAGGAGGCCCGGAAGATCGCCTCGCTGATGAAGACGCTCGGCTCCGGGGCCGATGAGGCCTGCCAGTCGATGCTGGACACGCTCTGCCAGAAGCTCTGCGACGCCCAGCAGATCGTCGCCCAGGCACCTCCGCCCGCGGGCCGCCCCGTGGGAGCCCTCTCCGAGTCCCAGGAAATGCTCGCGCGCCAGCTCCGCAACCTCCAGGCCCGGCACCAGGAGGCGATCGCCGCGCTGCAGGAAGCCCTCGCCCCGTGCGAAGGCGAGGACGCCGCCGCCTACTCGCGACGGCTCGACCGGATGGCCACCTTCCTCGATGCCTTCGTCGGTGGACTCCTCCAGGAGGCGAGGGATCAGATCGTCCTCCTGCGCGGCAGCGAAGCCCTCAACCGGTTGGACAGAGCCTTCGGCGCCGAAGCCGGCACACCACCCCGACTGGGCCGGGCCACTCCGGGAATCGACGGCCTCTACCTCATGCCCCTCGCCGGAAGGCCCGAGGGAGAGGCGCTGCCCCCCGTCCGCCCCGGAGACTGGCTCGTCGTCGCCGAGGACATCGAGCGCCCCGGACCCACCGGCAGGCCCGTGCGCGAGCGCATCTACCGCGAGGCCGTGCGCGTCTTCCGCGTCCGCGTTGAGACACCACCGGGAGAGCGCACGCGCATGCTGCACCTCACCTTCCAGCCTCCCCTCTCACGGGCCTACCGGCTGGATGACGTGGTGCTGCTCGGCAACGTCACGCTCGTCAGCCACGGCTCCACGGTGGAGGAGCTGGGGCGACCCTCCGCGGACCGACGGACGATTCCACTCGGCCAGCGGCCCCTCACCTGGTTGAAGGATGCCCGGTGCCCCGGCGGCGTCCGGCCCGAGGTGACGCTCACCGTCGGCGGCCGACCCTGGCGCCGGGTGGAGAACCTGCTCGACGCCGGCCCCGACGCGCCCGTGTTCGCCGTGGAGAACCTGCCCGGCGGCGCGGCCCGGCTGCGCGTGGGGGATGGAGTGAATGGAGCACCGCTGCCCCTCGGCGCCGAGGTGCGCCTGCGCTACCGCGTGGGACTCGGCGCCCGAGGCCACCGCGCCGCGCTGCGCCTGGACGCGATGGCCCGCCCACAC
>QKJM01000076.1 GCA_003249315.1 Archangium sp. | reverse complement strand
TCCTCGGCCGGGGTACGCGCGCTCGCATCCAGCCGGTACTGCCGGGCCAGGAAACCTCCGTAGAAGTGGTACCCCAACGCCAGCACCACCAGGAACAACCCCGCGATGAAAGGCAGGCTCATGGAGGCTGTCTCCCCCGCTGATGGCTCGGGTGTCAACTCCCCGCGCCACTCCAGCGTCAGGAGGAGCGCTGTCGCGGCCGGCCCGCCCGGGGTGCGAAGAGGCGCGCGCCCGAGGGAGCCCGGGCTGCCTCCAGGGGCAGTCCGTAGAGGGCCTCGAGCCGCTCGCACTCCAGCACCTCCACCGCCGGCCCCCGGGCCAGCACTCGCCCGTCCCGCATCAGCAACGCATGGGTGGCGAAGGCAGCCGCGAGGTTGACGTCGTGCAACACCGCCACCGCTCCCAGTCCTTCGTCCACCCTCGCCCGGACACGCTCGAGCGCCACCACCTGGTGGGCCAGGTCGAGGAAGGCCGTGGGCTCGTCCAGCAGCAGCAGCGCCGGCTGCTGCACCAGCCCGCGCGCCAGCATCACCATCCTCCGCTCCCCTCCGGACATGGCCTCACAGGGGCGCTCCGCCAGGTAGGCCACTCCCAGCTCCTCCAGCGCCGCGTGCGCCAGCGCCTCGTCGCTCGCCGAATGCAGTCCCCACAGCCCCAGGTGCGGGCTGCGTCCCATCAACACCAGCTCCAGCCCGCGGAAGCCCTCGGCCGACTCGAAGCCCTGCGGCACCCACGCCACGTGCCGCGCCAGCGCCCGCGACTCCCACTCCCGCCGCTCCCTCCCCAGCAGTCGCACCGCCCCGCGCGTCCACGGCATCACCCCCAGCACGCTGCGCAACAACGTGCTCTTCCCCGTCCCGTTGGGCCCCAGCACCGCCCACAGCTCGCCAGCCCGCACCTCGCAGTCCACGCCCTTCAACACGGGCGTGGGGCCGTACCCGGCGCTCAGTCCCTCGATGGCGAGCAACGTGTCCACGGTGAGGTGCCCCGGCCCTCTCGGGCTACCGGCTGCTCCTCTTCTTGAGCTCCCGGCGGAGCTGCCTCACGTCCTTGAGCAGCGCGGGATCCTCCCCATCCCCCACTTCCGCCACCCGGGACGAGAGGAGATCGTACCGATCGCACACGAACCCCAGGCTCTCGCAGCCGTAGCGCTTCTGGAGCCGGGAGAAGGCATAGCGCGTGTACGACCACTCCTTCTGAAGGGCCGTCTTCGGCTTGCGCGAGGAGCCGCGCCTGCGCGACGGGCTCTTGCTGGGGCTGGCGGATTCGACGGCGAGCGGGGCCAGCAGATCCTCCCCGGCCGAGGTGGCATCACCCGCCTGGGCACCCGCATCGGGAGCGTCGGCAGCCGCCTCGGCCAACGCCTCGGTGCCCGCGTCGGGAGTCTGGACCACCGGCGGAGGAGGGAGGATGGGCTGCGGGGGTGGAACCACGTTCACTGGCGGCGGTTCCCACTCCAGCCCCTGCAGGTGGAAGGCAAACGCCCCCAGGCCGCCGCCCACCAGCAGCATCCCGAGCGTCACGCTGACCCAGACCCACGGGCGCACCGGCCGCTTCGGAATGGCCGTTCGGAGGGTGACCTCTCCCGGTGGCGGCACCGGCGTGGACTCCTCCTCCTGGAGGAGCGGCGCCTTCGCCGCAGGCATCCGCGGGGAGGAGGGAGGGCGCGCACTCGCGGTGGGCACACTGGGGGAAGAGCCACGGGAGCGTGGCGGCCGGGAGGGAGGGGACCTCGGCTCTCGGGACAGGCTCTCGTCGAGCACCACGCGCGGCTGGGTGTCCTCGAGGTTGACATCCGAGAGGGGCGCGCGCGGCCGCGGATCCGCGGGCGGCACGGAAGGAGCGCTCGGCCGAACCGGCGGCTCGGGCTGGAAGGGCAACGACGCCAGCCCGTCCGCGTCCTCAGGCTCCAGAGCAACCCCCGCCGCCACTGGCGGCTCCGACTCATCCAGGGAGATCTCCTCCTCCACGAAGGGGAGCTCCTGCTCGGGGCCGGACCAGGGAACATCCTCGACGGCGGGCGCGGAGAACGGGGCGGGCGCAAGAGCGGGCACCGGCTCGGCCATGGGAGACGACACCGGGCCGAGGGACACCGGCACTTCGATCGTCGGCGTCTCGGAGCCGGGCGGCACGGCGGGCACGGCTTCGCCGGGCGACGTGGCGACCTGGAGCGCGGGGGCGGATGCGGGCGCCTCGCTCGAGGGCAGGCCTCGGGGGACGAAGGGCTCCTCCTCCCAGGGCAGGGACGGAGGCGCGGGCGGCGCGGCGACCGCGGGAACACCGCGCCCCTCCGGAGCGACCAGGTCCTCCGAGGGCGAGAAGGGGCTGTCCAACTCCACCGTCTCCGAGGAGGACTCCGGCTCGTCGCCAGACAGCTCGCTCGGCGAAAAGGGGCTCTGCAGCTCCACCGTCTCCGAGTCCGAACCGCCGCCGCGTTGCCCCTCCGGCCGCAGCCGTCCGCGCGCGGACTCCTCGAGGGCGCTCACGTCGACCCCGGGCCGGGTCTCGTCGTTCAGCGGCGTGCCCGGCCGCGTCTCGCCCTCCTCCCTCACCGGTCCGCTCTCGCGGGTGCGCGGCGTGGGAAGGAAGGAGAGCGGCTCCACCGGGCCATCCAGGTACACGGTGCGCGGAGGCAGGGTCTGCGCCGGACGCGCCGCCTCCTGGCCCGACTCCTCGAGCGAGCGCGCCACTTCCTTGAGACCCGCCAGCCGCCGCCGCTCGGCCTGGTACTCCGCGGCGAAGAGCTCGTGCATGGAGCGGGTGACGCTCTCCGGACCCGCGCTCTCATCCAGCTCCAGCAGGATGGCCAGCAACCGGCCGCGGAACTCCTCCGCCGTCTGGAAGCGCCGGCTCGGATCCACCGCCAGCGCCTTCATCACCATCTCCGACACCGCCGGCGGCACCGTCGGCACCGCCTGCCCCAGCGGGGGGATGTTCGGCTGGGCCACCGCCGACATCAAATCCCCGGGCAGCAGCGCGTCGAACGGGTTCCTCCCGGAGATCAGCTCGTACAGGCACAACCCCACCGCGTACAGGTCGCTCCGCCGATCCACCGGCTGGTGCCGCGCCTGCTCCGGCGACATGTAGAGGAACTTGCCCAGGATGATGCTCGGGTTCGTCTTCGCCGCGCTCAGCCGGCTCTTGGCCAGCCCGAAGTCGATGACCTTCACCTCCCCCTCGTAGGAGATGAGGATGTTCTGCGGGGAGATGTCCCGGTGGACGAGGTTCAACCCCGTGTCGTCATCCCCCTTCTTGCGGTGCGCGTACGCCAGCGCGTCCAGCACCCGCCCCATCACGAACAGCACGAAGGGCAGCGGCAGCGGCTGCTGTCTGTCCCTCGCCCGCGCCGCCACCTTCCGCAGATCCTTCCCGTCCACGTACTCGAGGGCCATGTACGCCTCGCCCTCGTGGACCCCCATGTCCAGCACCTGCGCGATGGAGCCGTGCGACAGCTTCACCAGCGTGCGCGCCTCCCCCACGAAGCGCTCCACGAACTCCGGGTCCGCCGCGAGCTGCGGCAGTATCTTCTTGATGACGCACAACTTCTCGAAGCCCTGCGCCCCGTCCAACCTCGCGAGGAAGATCTCCCCCATCCCTCCCGTCGCGAGCTGGGACAGGAGGGTATAGCGGCCGAAGGACAACGGCCTGAACGGACGCAGTCGCGCGGAGGACGACGTATTCATGCCAGCAGCAGGACGTTCATGTGGGCGAGAAGGAAAACCATGCTCGCATTGAAACGGGTCCGAGAGCGAGTTTCAATCCGAACTTCCCACCTCACCCCACATCAACCCACACCGGGATGTGTGTGCTGCGGGACATCCTCGTCGACGACCTCGAAGACGGCGACCTTGTCGCGAGGGGGGCGGACGAGGCGCTCACCGAGGGGCATGACATCGAAGCGGGCGCCGATGACGGCGAGCGTCTTGCCGGTGATGAGGATCTGCCCGGGCATGGCGGTGCCGGCGACCCAGGAGGCGAGGTGGACGCCCTCGCCGACGGCGGAATAGGAGGGGCGGGACTCGGGGCCGACCAGGCCGACGAGGGCGCGGGTGGTGGAGAGGCCGATGCGCAGCTCGCAGCGCTCGTCCATGGGGCGGCTGGCCATGTGGCGCTCCCAGTCGGCGCGCAGGGCGAGCGCGGCGCGCACGGCGCGCACGGCATCATCCACCTTGGCGGAGGGGGCGCCGAAGAGAGCGCGCAGGGAGTCGCCGACGAAGGCCTCCAAGGTGCCCTCGAAGCTGAAGACGAGGTTGCCCAGGCGGGCGTGGAAGTCCTCGAGCAGGGCGG
>QKJM01000796.1 GCA_003249315.1 Archangium sp. | reverse complement strand
ACGCGGACCGGATGGCCCATCTCCACGAGAAGACGCAGAAGATTCTCGACAACATCCCCTCCGGCGTCCTGGCACTGTCCGCCGAGCGGCGCATCACCGCCGTCAACCAGGCCCTGCGCGAGCGACTGCCTCCCTCGGCGGTGGGCGCCTCCCTGTCCGAGGCCTTCCCCCACGCGCCCGCCGCGGTGGTGGAGCGGCTGGCCGCGCTGGTGGACGACGCGTGCCGGGCCGAGCGCGTCCTCAGCCTGCACGGCGAGCCGCTCCCCCTCTTCGGCGAGGAGGGCCAGTACCGCCTGCACGCGGTGCCCCTGGAGCGGCACGACGCGGAGGTGCGCGTGCTGCTGGTGGTGGAGGACCTGAGCAACGTACACGCGCTCGAGTCGCAGCTCCTGCGCGCGGAGAAGCTGGCCACGGTGGGCATCCTCGCCGCGGGAATCGCGCATGAGATTGGCACGCCGCTGGGCGTGGTGCGCGGCCGGGCCGAGTACGTGCTGGGCAAGCTGGGCGAGGAGCACCCACAGGCCCGGGGCGTCCAGGTCATCATCGACCAGATAGACCGGGTGAGTCGCACCATCCGCCAGCTCCTGGACTTCTCCCGGGTGCAGCCGGCGCCGGTGCGGGCGGTGTCGCTGGGGACGCTGCTGGAGGCGGTGAGGGAGCTGCTGCACGGCGAGTCCGAGCGGCGCCGGGTGAAGGTGCGGGTGGAGGTGCCGGAGGGGCTGCCGCGGGTGTCGGCGGATCCGGATCAGCTCCAGCAGGTGGTGCTCAACCTGACCCTCAACGCGTGCGATGCGTGCGGGCCCGGCGGTACGGTGCTCCTGGCGGCCGAGGCCGAGTCCCCGGGTACTCCCGGCGCGTGGAGCGGCGTGCGGGTGACGGTGTGCGACGACGGGTGCGGGATTCCTCCGGAGAGCCTCAACCGCGTCTTCGACCCCTTCTTCACCACGAAGAAGCGTGGCCAGGGCACGGGGTTGGGGTTGACGGTGGTGGCGCAGATCGTACGCAACCATGGGGGCCGGATTGAGTTGGAGAGCGAGCCCGGCCGGGGCACGTGCGTGACGCTGTGGTGGCCCGCGGCGGCGGTGCCGAGCGAGGAGAGACATGCCGGCTGAAGGACGAGTGCTGGTGGTGGATGACCACGAGGAGATGGCGCGGCTGCTGGCCGACCACCTGACGGACGCGGGCTATACGGTGGACGTGGCCACCAGCGGCCCGCAGGCCCTCGCCGTGGTGCGCGGACGGGTGCTGGACGCGGTGGTGTCGGATTTGAGGATGGAGGAGGTGGACGGCTTCGACGTGCTGGCGGCGGTGCGCTCGGTGGACCCGACGCTGCCGGTGCTCCTGATGACGGCCTTCGGCGGAGTGGAGAGCGCGGTGGAGGCCATGAAGCGCGGGGCCACGCACTACTTCACCAAGCCCTTCCGGCTGGACGAGGTGCTGCTGTACGTGCAGCGAGCCATCGCCGAGCGGCGGCTGCGCGAGGAGAACCGTGCGCTGCGGCAGGCGGCGGGGGAGCGCTCCTCGTGCGCGGCGCTGGTGGGGCGCAGCGAGCCCATGCGGGACCTCTACGAGCTGATAGAGCGTGTGGCGCACTCGGGAGCGCCAGTGCTGGTGCGAGGGGAGAGCGGCACGGGCAAGGAGCTGGTGGCGCGGGCGCTGCACTTCGAGGGGCCGCGCCGGGATGGCCCCTTCGTGGCGGTGAACTGCACGGCGCTGCCCTCCTCGCTGCTGGAGAGCGAGCTCTTCGGCCATGTGAAGGGCAGCTTCACCGGAGCCACCGCGGCACGGCGGGGACTCTTCCTGGAGGCGGACGGGGGGACGCTCTTCCTCGACGAGATTGGAGACATGGCACCCGAGCTCCAGTCCCGGTTGCTGCGAGTGCTGGAGGACGGCACGGTGCGCGCGGTGGGGGCGGACGCCTCGCGCAAGGTGGACGTGCGAGTGGTGGCGGCAACGCACCAGGACCTGGAGGCGCGCATCCGCGAGGGGCGCTTCCGGCAGGACCTCTTCTACCGGCTCAACGTGGTGCCGCTGCGGCTGCCCGCCCTGCGCGAGCGGCGCGAGGACATTCCCCTGTTGGTGGAGCACTTCGTGGCGCGCTCGCGGCAGCGCAACCCGCGCACCCGCCTGGCGGGCTTCACCCCGGAGGCGCTGGCGGCGCTGGCGACAGCTCCCTGGCCGGGCAACGTGCGCGAGCTGGAGAACCTGGTGGAGCGCCTCGCGGTGGTGACGGTGCGGGAGTGGGTGGACCTGCCCACGCTGCAAGTCCATGCGCCGGGCGTGACGGCGGACGCCCACCCCCTGGCGCAGGCCCAGTCCCGCCTGATGCCGCTGCGCCAGCTCGAGAGCGAGTACATCGCCTTCGTGGTGGCTCAGTGTGGCGGCAACAAGACGAAGGCGGCGGAAATCCTCGGCATCGACGTCTCCACCATCCACCGCCGCGAGCGCGAGCGGAGTCATTGACCCACGGCGAAGGCGCGACCGACGCGATGCCGCGGAGGGCCCTCGTCGCCGAGGTGTTCAGCGACGAGGGGCCGGAACTATCGCTCGCAGCGCAGCGCCACCGCGTGAGGGTTGTCGAGGTAGTCCTGCCAGAACGCCTGGCCGAGCTTCGCGAGTCCCTCGGGGGAGCACTCGGGGCGTAGCCAGGTGATGTCGCGGAAGCCCGCCTCTCGCAACGCCTGCTCGTGCGTGTCCCGGCTCCAGTACGAGAAGTGGATGGTGAAGGGGCTCTTCGTGTGGAGCTCGGCGGAGAGCGCCTGTCCGTCCCGAGGGGCCTCCGGGAAGTCCAGCATCGTTATCCCGTAGCGGGTGCTGTTGGGGCCCTTGGCGCTGAACTCGGGGTTGAACGCGTAGGTGACGAAGCTGCCCCCGGGCTTCAGGTGGGCATGGATGTTCCGGCACATCCGAAGCATGTGCTCGGGCGAGTTCGCATAGTGCAACAGATAGATGGCCGTCACGACGTCGAATGAGCCCAGCGGGCGCATGTCGGCCACGTCGGCCACGTGGTAGTCGATGCCCTGGGGTTGTGCCTCCTCGTACTGTCGGGCACCGCGAATCATCTCCTCCGAGATATCCACCCCCACCACCCGCGCGGCGCCTCGAGCCTTGAGCTGCCGCGTGTACAGCCCATCACCACAGGCCAGGTCGAGGACACTCATTTCCTCCACGGAGCCAAGCGCCTTGAAGATGGTGTGTCCCTCGAGGAACTCCGAGCGAACCGGCAATACGTCCCAGTCCGCGACCTTGTCTCCAATCTGGTCATACTGTGCCGACATGTTCCGCACCCCTTCCGAGCTTGAAGGTCGTTTCTAGCTCGGGGAGGAGGCCGCATACCAGCGGGGGCGAGCCCAACTCATGGAAGGATGACCCGAGCCCCTTGACGCTCCGGGTCATCCTTCGACGGAGGCTTCGTCAGACGTCGAGCGTGAGCCGGCCGCCCTTGGCGCGAGACACGCACACCAGCATCTGGTCACACGACTTCCGCTCGTCGTCCGTGAGAATGGCATCCCGGTGATCCGGCGTCCCTTCCAGGACGCGGGTCATGCAGGCACCACATGTCCCTTGATTGCAGTTCGAGGGGACGCCAATCCGGTTCTCGCGCAACACCTCGAGGATGGACTGGTCCGGTTCCACCGCGAGCGTCTTTCCGGAGCGGGCGAGGACCACCTCGAGCCGCTCGTTCTGGCTCGGGTCCGGCGGGGGCGGCGTGAAGGTCTCGGTCTCGATGGCGGTGTTCGGCCATCCGCTCAGCCTGGCCGCGTCGAGAACCCGCTTCATGAAGCCCGTGGGACCGCACAGATACACCTGGCGGCCCTCCGACCAGGCGCCGAGCACCGCCTCCGGGCCGGGCTCTCCCGAGTCGTCGGTGTGGATGTGGATTTGATTGGCGAATGGAAGTTCACGCATCTCCGCTCCGAAGGGGACGGAAGCGGTATTCCTCGCGTACACATGCAGGGTGAAGCGGGCCCCCCTCGCGTGGAGCGCGTGCGCCATCGAGAGGAGCGGCGTCAGGCCGATTCCTCCGGCGATCAGCGTGTAGTCCGTGGCCCGCTCATCCAGTGGAAAGTAGTTGCGTGGAGCGCCGACCGCGACCCGTGCGCCCTCCGTCAGGGTCTCGTGGAGTCGCCGCGAGCCCCCACGGCCGTTCGCATCTCTCTTCACCGCGATGAGGTAGCGGTGGGTCTCGCCCGGCGCGTTGCACAGGGAATACTGGCGGATGAGCCCGTCTCCCAGGTGGACGTCGATGTGCGCGCCCGCCGTGAACGCCGGCAGCGACGTGGGGCCGCCAG
>QKJM01000804.1 GCA_003249315.1 Archangium sp. | reverse complement strand
GGCCGCGCGCGCGAAGCTCCAGGCCGAAGCCGGACGCACGCTCTCCCAGGGCCTCGACAAGACGCGCAACCAGGGCTTCATGGCGCGGCTCAACAACCTCTTCGGCGCGAGCGCCAAGGTGGACGAGTCCGTCCTCGCGGACCTCGAGGACATCCTCTTCACCGCGGACATCGGCGTGCGCACCGCGTCCAACCTGGTGGAGCTGGCCCGCGAGAAGCTCAAGCGCAACGAGCTGGGCGATCCCGACCGCGTCAAGGCCCTCATCCGTGACGAGGTCGCGCGCATCGTCGACCTGCCCGTGCCTCGCTCGATGGAGGGCGGCGGACCTCCGCACGTGGTGATGGTGGTGGGCGTCAACGGCGCCGGGAAGACGACGACCATCGGCAAGCTGGCGGCGCAGCTCACCGGCCAGGGAAAGAAGGTCGTCCTCGCGGCGGGTGACACCTTCCGCGCCGCGGCCACCGAGCAGCTCGATGTGTGGGCGGAACGGGCCGGGGCGGAGCTGGTGAAGGGCGCCGAGGGCGCGGATCCCAGCTCGGTCATCTTCAACGCGATGAAGAAGGCCCAGGAGTCCGGCGCGGACGTCATCATCGCGGTCACCGCGGGCCGCCTCCACACCAAGGTCAGCCTCATGGACGAGCTGAAGAAGGTGAAGCGCGTCATGGACAAGGCGATTCCCGGAGCGCCCCACGAGGTGCTCCTCGTGCTGGACTCCACCACCGGGCAGAACGCCATCCAGCAGGCGAAGCAGTTCCACGAGGCGGTGAGCGTCACCGACATCGCCCTGACGAAGCTGGATGGCACCGCCAAGGGCGGCGTCATCATCGGCATCTGCGACGAGCTGAAGCTCCCCGTGGTGTGGGTGGGCGTCGGCGAGAAGGTCGCGGACCTCCGCCGCTTCGAGCCTCGCGAGTTCGTCCAGGCCCTCTTCGACTAGGGCCTACTGCGACAGCAGCCCTGGCAGCAGCTCCTCGATCAGCCTCAGCGTCTCCGCGTCGAGCTGCCCGCCCGCTCCCCCAGCGCCCGCGCCTCCGAGCAGGGCGCCCATGTCGTAGGCGCCGAGGTCCTCGTCGCCGTGGGTCTCCTCCCACCAGCGCACGCGAAGCCGCTCGAGCGCCCTGGCATGGGAGGGGCTGGCCTTGCCCATCTCCCGGGTGAAGCAATCCGAGCAGGCCCAGCGGAAGCGGTAGGTATCCACGTACGAGCGCAGCGCCCTGAAGAAGGACTCGTCACCGATGAGCTTGCGCGAGGCCTCGAAGAGCAGCGGCGCCTTGCCGTACACCAGCGCGCCATACTCCAAGGAGCCGTTGAAGTCGGCGGTGCGCCGGTTCGCCGCGCCGTCCGGCCCGCCCGACAGCCGATAGAGCTGGTAGGCCGACACGAGCGCTTCCGCCCGCGTCCGAGCCGCCGCCTCGCGCCCGTGCTTCCACTCCATGTACAGCAGCGACACATACTGGGTGAGCGCCTCGTCCGCCACCGGCGAGAGGACGGGATCCGTCCCCACCAGCCCCGCGAAGTACTGGTGCCCCACCTCGTGGGCCACGGTGAACTCCAGCGTGCGCTCCAGCGTCTCGCCCAACTGCTTGAATTGAGCGCCCTGCCCGCCCATGGCCGCCAACAGCTCCTGCATCTGCCCCAGGCCCGGCACCCCACCCACCACGCTGTCAGGGTCCGTCACCGCCCGATAGAGCGACGTGCCCACGGTGATGAGTCCCTGGAACTCCATGCCGCCCGCTCCCCCCGTCAGCGGGGCCTCCACCACTCGGAAGTGCGTGTAGGGCAGTGGCCCCAGCCGCCGCTCCATCTCGACGATGGCATCGCGCGTGTACTTCAGCACCCGCTTGCCTGCCTCGGCGTCGCGAGCCGCGAAGTGGCTCTCCACGGTGACGCCATTCACGCTCGTGGTGGCGCTCGCGTAGCCCCGCGAGACGAACACGGGGAAGTCCCGCACCGCGCCCGCGGCGAAAGCGTAGCGGACGTGGCCATCGCGCTGGGGCACCTCGCCGAGGGGGACGCCGGTGGCATGCACCTTCCAACCGGAGGGAGCGATGATGGTGGCCAGCACGTGCGAGGGCTCATAGAGAGCCAGGTCCCCCACGCCCGCGGGACTGGCGCTGGGGTTGCCCTCCGCGTCGAGCGGAGGCACCAGCGGCACCACGCCCACCAGGCTCAGGAAGTCCTCGGTGGCGGAGAAGGCCCCATAGTCCCCCCCCTCACTCGAGCTATCGAGCGCGCCGAGCAGCGAGCTGGAGCCGGCCTTCGCGCGCGGCACTCGCGCCACCAGGTCCACCTCCACCACCACGGACTTCCCCGGGGGAACGGCCGAGGCCAGCGGCACGCGGAAGAGGCCCGGCTCGGGGCGCTCCAGCTTCGCCGGCTCACCGTCCACCTTCACCCCCGAGAGCGACACTCGCTTGCCGAAGACGTTGGGAGTGACGCGCAGGGGGACGGCCTCCAGCGGACGACCGCGAGCGGGCATCTCCACCCGCAGGTGGCCCTTCACCTCGCGCTCCTCCGGATCCACCTCGAGCTGCACCTGGTAGCGAGGCAGCTCCTCCAACGGTCCGAGCGCCTTCGCCGCACGCGCTCTCTCCGCGGGCTTGAGGTGCTGTAGGGAGAACTGAACCTCGGGAGGGACGAAAGCCCAGGACGGAGCGGCCCCGAGGATGAGCATCAGCAGCGACCAGCGGCGCAGGAAGGCATGCATTCGCCCATCTTACGAGCGATGACCGCTCCTCGCGCCCTCTGGATACGAATGTTCAGAACCGAACGATACCGGCCCCCGCGGGGCCGTTGATGATGGCGTCACACGGGCCACCACACACCTGATCCGGAGAGAGGGGCGCGGGCCCGGGCTGGGTGGCGACGACGGTGCCCACCACCGCGGCAGTGGCCACGGCCCCCACACCGGCCCAGAAGTACCAGCGCTGGACGAGCGGAGTGCTGGAGCTGGCCACGGCGGGCGGCTCGGCAAGGAGCGACGACGCGGGCTCAGCGGGTTTCGGGGTGAGCACCGGGGCGCGCGGCTCATCCGACGACGCGACCAGGTCCCCCAGGTCGGGACGCAGGGTGAAGTCGGCGGAGTACTCCTTACCGGCACGCACGATGAGCGTCTTCGTCTCCGGGCGATAGCCCTCGCGGCGGACGACGATCTCATGGGAGCCGGGGGCGAGCATGAGCCCCTCGAGTGGGGCCGGACCCTTCGCCTCGCCGTTGACGAAGACGGTGGAGCCGGGAATGTCGGAGCGCACGGCGACGAAGCCCATCCTCGCCTCCAGCATCACGTCCACCTCGGTGAGCTCCCCTTCCTTCGCGGTGAGCGTCCGGGAGAAGTCCCGGTAGCCCGACCGGCGCACCACCACGGAGTGCGCACCGGCGGCCACCTCCATCGGGCCACGAGGCAACAGGCCGATCTCCCGGTTGTCGAGGAACAGGCGTGCGCCCTTCAGGCCGCTGCCCAGCCGGACGAGCAGCTCGGTCTTCTTCACCAGGGGCGCGAGCAGATCGGCCTCCGCGGACTGTCGCGAACTCCGGCTCTTCTTGGACCGGGACGAACGGCGCTTGCTCTTCTTGCTCTTGCTCTTGCTCTTGACGCGCTTCCCCTTGGACTGGGTGGGCTCGGGCGTCAGCGGAGCGAGGAGATCCTCCATCCCCTGGCCGAAGGCCTGGGGTGCAGAGAGACAGAGGCTCAGGGCGAGGATGGCGGCTCGGCGCAGGTGCATGACGCTCCAGAGGTTAGAAACTCACGGCGAAGGGGTCAAACAGGAGTCCATCCCGGGGGACGGATGTTGGATGATCACACACCATGTCACGAACGATTCCCCTGCTCGCGGCGGGTGGCCTCGCGGCCGCCCTGATGGCCTGTCCGACCCGGACCCCCTCCCCGCCAGACACGACGGCGACGACGCCCCCGGTGCGCATCCCCCCGGGCTGCGAGGCCAACCTGGCCGGTGAGTACCACCATGCGGAGAACCCGGCGTTCTGCTACCTGGGCGAGGATGACGGGAGCACGCTCTCCCTGGCGGTGGTACGCGCGCGTGAGGGCGAAGAGACCCCTCGGGACATGGGCACGATGCGGATCACCCTGGAGCGAACGCCGGAGGGCTTCGTGGGCCAGACCCGGGCGACGGCCTTCACCTCCTCGGGCGAACCATGCCCGGTGCTCTTCCCCACCGAGGTGGTGGCCTGCGACGAGGCGGGGCTGACACTTCGCTCAGTGGCGGCGACGACCCTCGGCGAGGACTGCCAGCCGCCCCCTCGGGAGGCTCGGCGGGTGTGGCGGGAGCAGCGGCT
>QKJM01000490.1 GCA_003249315.1 Archangium sp. | reverse complement strand
GGCTCATGACTTCGCTATTCTTCGTCCTGGTGGTCATCGGCTCCTCCTCCTGCGGTCTCTTCGTAAAGCCCAGCATGGACGAGTCGATGACCACCGTCACCTACATCTAGCGCGACGCCGTACACCACGTCTTGGGACACTACCGCCGAGTCGCGGTTCGCCCTGCACTTCCACGTGTATCAAGACCAGAGAGTCCTGCTCTCGTGGCACGACGCGTTCTGCCAGCCCATGTTTGTCGATGGGCAGATTCCCGCTGATCGGGTTCGAACCTTCGCAGGGGTCTTGGGGATGACGTGTCGCTCGAGCGCAGAGGACTCAGGCTCCGAGTCCGAATGACTCCCGCCGGACGCCCTGCTCCCGTCCGAGTGGTGGACGGGAGCCGAGCTCAGGGAGCAACGAAGGCTAGGCCCAGATGTTCCGCGGGGGCGAGGGGGGCGGCATCCGCCCCCGGGCGAGGAATCCCTGGCCCCGGCTGCCACCGAGATGCCAGTCGGGTACTCCTGCTGCGAAACGCCAGATGGCCGAGTCCCTCTTGCCGAATCTGCTAGCATTCAGAGCCGTTGGAGCGGCCATGGCCCAGTGGGCACGCAGGCGCCAGACCCGCTCCGCTCGGGCCAAGCCTCCTCTCCGTCCCGGTGCCCTCTCACCGCGTGACGCTAGGACTCCGCGGGCCCCTCGTAGAGCGCGAACATGGCGCGCAGGCGGTCGGCGTACTTGTAGATGTCGGGGACACGGTCGATGGGGAACCGCTCTTCGTTCTTCGCTGCGTCGAAGAGCCCGAGGTACTTCTGCTTGCCGTTGAAGCGCGGGCGGCAGATGGGCTTGCGGTTGTTGTCATCCAGCAGGATGCCGCAGTAGCTCTTCGTGTCGCGCATCACCACGCGCTCTGGATCCACGACTTCGGCCATGATGGCCCGGACGACCGCGCACCCGTCCAACTCGTCTTGAGTGGTGATGACGTCTCCAGCCCTGCCTCTGCGCCCTCGCTGGCGGTGGTCTCGCTCTCGGGCTTGTCGGTGGACTCCTGGGAGCGGAGCGCCGAGTTGAGGCGCTCGTTGATCGCGTCGTTGATGAACTGCTTGAACGCACGCTTCAGGATCTCGCAGAACTGATCGCGCACGGCCTTCGTCAGGTTGCCGCTGTAGACCTGCTTGGTGAAGTACCGCACCAACTCGTCTGACGGCTGCTCGAACTCTTGCTCGATGGCGCGCAGGATCCCCTTGGTATACTTGAGCTCTCCGGCAGAGGTGAGCAGCGTCTCCATGTCGAACTTGTCGCGCGAGAACTGCCGGATCGGGGCAAGCTGCGGAGCCCGCAGAGTCAGCATGTCGAGCTCGAAGAAGGGCTTCTCGTCCATCTTGTTGGACTGCTCGAGGTCCGTGAAGAACATGTAGCGCGTGCCGTTGGTGAGGATGGCGAAGCGAGCCTCGGTGACACTGAAGTAGCGATAGAGCTGCGAGGCGTGCACCTGCGCGAGGTCGACGTTCCAGCACTTCACCTCGATGAGGATGATGGGCCGGCCATCTCGCATGATGGCATAGTCCACCTTCTCGCCCTTCTTCGTCCCAACGTCCGCGGTGTACTCCGGCACCACCTCCGTGGGGTCGAACACGTTGTTCCGAGGCCCGTGTCTCCGACACGTCCCCGCGGAAGAGCCCGGTCTCTGCCAGGACTCGAACTCGTCACGGGCGTGAATTCTGGGAGGATGTGGGTGGAAGTGAAATGGTGGGGAATTTGTCTGTCATTGTGGTCATTTTGAGCGAGGACGATGACCTTTGATATCGCAAGGTATCGTAGTGCCGACGCTCCCAATCAAGAGGCACATCTGTCAACTCATCAATCTCTATTCTGTCGTCATTTGCCGCTGCTGGAGGCATGTGCTATCGATACCGAACAGAAAGAACGCCGCCGATGATATTGGCGTTCTAGAGGAGATCATGGATGAGACGCGCCTTTCTTGCTCTCTTGGTGTTGGCCGCGTTCGCGGTCAGCTCCTGTGCGGTGCTTCGGGGCCTCGCGGTGAGTCCGCGCGAAGAGAAGGCGGCTCGAGCCGCGGCGGCGAAGCAGCGTCGGGTCGCGGAGAAGCAGGCTGCTGCAACGCAGCGCCTCGCGCTCTTCGAGGCTCTCCAACCGAACGGGGCGGAGCTCGTCGCCGGCGAAGACCGCGCCTACGTGGCGGCTCTCAAGGAAGAACGGGAGATCATTGCTGATATCGAAGACGCGTTCGACAAGGACGGTCGACGGCCGCTCCTCGACCGCGTGCAGGCCAAGAAGGCGGCCTACGTCCTCGCTGCGGCGCGGCTCGCGTCGGCCGGGGGCAACGTCAACATGGCGTTCTGGACGCTGATCCCGCTCATCGACGACAGCTACACCTACGCCGAGCTCAGCGACGAGCAGCTCGGGATGGTGCGCCAGACCGCGAAGGCTCGGGCAGCCGTCCGTCAGGCTGAGTTCGTTCAGCATCACACCTACGCAGACAAGAAGGTGGGCGGAAACTGCACCTTCTCGGTGGCTGAGATGCAGGCTGACGGGAGCAAGAGCGACATCGCCTACTACTTCGAAGGCGCCGACCTGCGCATCCACGTCCGCTGCTTCGCGGAGGACGATCTTCGCAACTTCAGCGGCGCGGAGGGCCGGCTCTATGTGAGGCTCGACGTGAACTCCGAGCTGGGGTGGGGCAAGCCGCTGGGCGAGCCCTCCAGCTTCGCGCCGGGCGTCCGCACCCTCGACGCTACGTTCACGATCCCGCAGGGCAAGCTGACCCAGGTCGACTTCGCGTTCGTCAGCGCGTCGGCCGGCTTCGAGTGGGTGAGCAGCTACGACACGAGCGACGGTGAGCAAGTCCCCAACTGGGAGACCACGCGCGTCGCGAACTCGAGCTTCTTCTGGGAGCGCTCTCCTAAGGCCCTCTGACCGCCCTCCCCTTGTTCCTCTAGCCCCCGCTGCGCGCAGCTACCTCTCCTGGAGCGGCTCCGTGGGCTCCGGCCGCTCGGCGATCGCCTGGCCTGCGACAAGCCCCAACGCCTTCCCACAGTGCGGGCACACCCCCTTCTCCTGCTTGCCCCCGCGGATCGCCTCCACGAAACCAGCCCCCAAGATGCCGGTGGGGAGGGCGAACATGCCGATGCCCAGGATCGAGATGCCGCTGGCGCAGAGCTTGCCGATGGGGGTGATGGGGCACATGTCGCCGTAGCCCACCGTGGTCAGGGTGGCGACCGCCCACCACATGGTGGCGGGGATGCTCGAGAAGACGCGAGGCTGGGCGACGTTCTCGCAGTAGTAGAGCAGGCTCGAGGAGAGGAGCAGGAGCATCACCATGGCTACGGAGGTGAGGACCAACTCCTCCTTCTTCCCCCGCAGCACCTGCGTGATGACGCTGAGCGAGGAGTAGTACCGCCCGATCTTCGCGATGCGGAGCACCCGGAACAGGCGGAGCACCCGCAGCGAGCGCAGGTCGACGCCGACGAAGGGCAGGAAGAAGGGGAGGAAAGAGGCCAGGTCGATGAGGGCCATGGGCCGCAGGGCGTAGCGCAGTCGACCGAGGATGGGGCTCCGGACACTGGGGTCCAGCGTGCAGCTCCAGAGACGCGCCAGGTACTCGAGCGTGAAGACGAAGACCGAGACGGCTTCGAACGCGTCGAGTGCCGCGCCCCATTGCTGCCGCAGGGCGCGGACGGAGCCCAGCACTGCAGCCACGACGTTGAGGAAGATGAGGCCGAGGAGTCCGTAGCGCAGCCAGCGCGCCGCTGGCGTGCTCGCCCGGTCCTGGCCCAGCAGTTCCCAGAGTTTGCGCTTCAGCATGAGGTCAAGTTGCCTTGGTCGCGCCGGCCTCGAGCATCGCTAGTTCGATGAACCGAGCGGCGGAGGTTGGTCCCAGAAGGCCCAACGCTCAGCCTTGCACCCTTGACGCCGGCCGATACCCCGAGCCCGCTCTTCGACAGGTTGAGGTGGAGCGGGCCGAACTTGAAGCTCTTGTGTGGGCAGAGGCCCATTGGCTTGATCCTGATCTCCTTCTCCCGGGGTGCAGCCAGCGCGGCCCGGCCGTCCGCCATTGGCGCTGGGCCCGGGCCGTCCTTGGCGCGGTGGAGCCGGGACGGTACCCCAGGCGATCAGCCGGAGTCTACGGCCTCGCCACCCTCGTGGGGCACCCGCTGGCCTCTGGCGTTCCGAGGACGTCCATCAGGCCCACGACGGACTCCCGGGAGAGGTGGCGTAGCGCTGGACCATCTCCATGCTCCCCCAGCCGCCGAGTTGCTGGATGTGGGCGAGCGGGACGCCGTACAGGCTTGGCTGCT
>QKJM01000380.1 GCA_003249315.1 Archangium sp. | reverse complement strand
CAGCCCGAGGCCCGTCAGCGCGTGGGAGAATCCGAGGGATGGCACGGTGGTGAGGTGTCCCCAGGGCGGCGCCGGCAGCAACAGCTTCTCCATCGGCGCGCGCAGGCCGTCGGGACCGAGTGGGGGAATGAGCTGGAGGTGCCGGTGCCGCTGGCTGGCGCCGGACGTCTCTCCGGAGTTGTAGAAGGCCAGCCCGTCCAGGCCGGCCAGGGTGAATGCCAGCGCCTCGAAGTCGGCGGTCGTGAGGGGGGTCTCCTGCTCCTCGAAGGCGCGGGTGATCAGCAGCAGGTGGTGCTCGACGACGTTGAACTTGTTGAGCACGCACAGGTGCGTGGGGGAGAGCCCTCCCACCACCAGATCCTCCTCGGGGTTCTCGAACGGATTGAAGGGGGCCCCCTTCGAGCGCTCGCGCTCGCGGTCCTCCTTGCGCTTCACCCGGCCGAGCACGCGCACCTGGAAGGGCACGCCGTCCTGTTCGACGAGGTGACAGTCGGTGGTGATCGGCTGCAGCGCGCCGGTGGCCAGCCCGTGACGGGTGGTGTCCACCGTTCGCGACCACAGCTCCTCGGGCCGGGACAGCGGCCGGTACCTGTCGGAGGGAGCGCTCATCGCGGCGGAGCTTGCCTCGCCGGGAGCGCGGACGCTACGCCTCCAGCAGCACCTCCAGCGCCATCACCGTCATCGGCTCCACCTTCTCCAGCAACTCCGGAGGCAGGACGAGCGAGACGGTCTGCCACGGTGTCCCGGCGCAGATGCGCGAGCCCTCATAGCGCTTCGCCTCCGGCTGGTACTTCAGGGCATAGCTGCACAGGCCCACCGTCCCGGTGACTTCCCGCGTGGTGACGGTCAGCTTCACGGGGCCTCCGCTGGCGACGCCCTCCAGCCTCAGCGGCACATCCTCCCGCGGGCCGAAGGTGAACGAGGCCGGCAGGGTGCCGATGAGTCCCGCCGCGTTCTCCTCCTTGGCGTCCAGGCTGACGAAGACCGAGCGGCCGAAGGCACTCCCGTAGATGTCGTCCCCATCCCGCGCCAGCCACAGGTCGGGACCGATGACGAAGGTGGGGGTGACCTGCACCGCGAACTCCTGGGTGGGCGTCTCGAGCCGGATGAGCCGGCCTGCCTCCGCTGGCGGTGGGCGCTCCGGCGGCGTCTGCCCCTGCGCGCTCGCCACCGTCCCGAGGGCGAACAGAGTGGTTCCAAGTGCGCAACCCAGGAGTCGGACGTACGAGGACCTCATACCCGGAGGTTAGGGACGACGTGGACTTCCCGACATGGGCCTCGCCGCGGGTTGGCGTCTCCTCGGATGGCTCCTCTCCGGCGCGGGTGTCGGGCCCGCGCCCACTCGACTGAGTCTGGTGGCCCGGAGTGGAATTCCGCTGACAGGAGAATTTGATGACCCTTCCTTGCCCGGGTCGGCCTGACTCTGCTTGTATGGCTTCCCGAACCAACTTTTCCGATTGCGTGGGTGTGGATGGCGCTCCATCTCGACACGCTCGCCAGCTTTCTCCCACGACTCGTGGTCGAGCGTCTGGATGCGCCGATCAGGGGCTCGGAGAGGAATGTCGTGGACGAGCACCTGGCGGTGGTGCTGTTCATGGACATCTCCGGCTTCACCGCCCTCACCGAGCGGCTGGTGCGGCAGGGGCCGGGTGGCGTGGAGAAGATGTCCCGCATCCTCAACAGCTCCTTCCAGCGGTGGCTGGAGGTGGTGCATGAGGGGGGCGGGGACGTCATCAAGTTCGCCGGGGACGCACTCACGGCCCTGTGGTTGCCGGAGGAGGGCGAGCGGGGTTTGACGGCCAGCCTGCGCAGGGCCCTGTCCACCGCGCTCGCGCTGTCCCGGATTCCTCCGGATACGGCCGAGGCGGGGGAGGATGTGTGGCTGGGGGTGCGGCTGGGGCTGGGCGCTGGGGGGGTGCATGTGGGGTTGCTCGCCGGTCGCCACCTGCAGCGCGAGGTGTTGCTGGCGGGGCCGGCCGTGCGGGACGCCATGCGGGCGGAGAAGTTCGCGCAGCCCGGGCGAGTGGTGGTGGGCCCCGGCGTGTGCGAGCAGGCGGGCGTGGTGCTCTCGGGCGCGCCGCTGGAGGAGGGCTTCTTCTCCCTGGAGTCCATCGAGCACCCCGAGTCCTACGCCCCGCTCTTCCCCGTCCGCCTCGCCTTCCGGCACGAGGAGGCCCTGCGGGCGTTCCTCTCTCCCGTCGTTCAGGCGCGTCTGGATGCGGGCCAGGAGGGCTGGCTGGGCGAGCTGCGGCTGGTATCCGTGCTCTTCGTCAACCTGCCCGACCTGGACATCTCCTCGGACAGCGCCCTCGCCGACACCATCCTGGAGATTCTCGGGAAGGTGGTGGTGCCGCTGGAGGGGACGGTGAACAAGCTGAGCCAGGACGACAAGGGGGTCTCCGCCCTCGTCGCCTTCGGCCTGCCCCCGTATGGCACGGAGGACACCGCCCCGCGGGCCATCCGCGCCAGCCTCCAGCTCCAGGATGCGCTCGGCGCGGAGGGCATCCGCTTCGCCATGGGTATCGCCTCGGGGCGGGCCTACTGCGGCATCATCGGCGCGGCGAGCCGGCGCGAGTACACCCTCATCGGCGGGGTGGTGAACCGCGCCGCTCGCCTCATGCAACTCGCCGTGGAGGACATCTGGTGCGATGACTCCACCGTGGAGCAGGCTGGGGACGGCGTGGTGTGCGTGGCGCTTCCTCCGGTGCGGCTCAAGGGCTTCGCCGAGCCAGTGTCCGTGTTCCGTCCCCGCACCGGGCATCGACATGTGGTGGAGCCGGTGTCCGGCCAGCTCTTCGGGCACGCTGCGGAGCGGGAGCGCATCCTCGAGGCCTTCGCGGCGCTCGGTGAGGGGGAAGGGGGGCTGCTGGTGATGGAGGCCGAGGCGGGCATGGGCAAGTCCGTGCTGGCCCGCTACGCGCTGGAGGAGGCGCGCGCCCGAGGCTTCCGGGCCCTGCACAGCGAGCCCGACACCTTGCAGCGGATGATGCCCTACGCGGTGTGGAAGAGCATCTTCCGCTCCCTGCTGGGCCTGTCGGAGACGGACGGGCTGACGGCGGTCTCCCAGTGCCTCTTCGCGCTGCCGCTGCGGCCGTTGGAGTGGCACGCCCAGCGCCTGCCTCTGCTCAACCCCGTCCTGCCCACCCACATGCCGGAGACGGACTTCACCCGGCAGCTCCACCCGGACGTGCGCGCGGTGAACGCCCGGGCCTTCCTGGTGGAGATCTTCCGCCTCTGTACCCGGAGCGAGCCGGTGGTGCTCGTCCTGGAGGATGCCCACTGGTTCGATTCCGCCTCCTGGGCGCTGCTGCGCGCGCTGGCGGACGAGGGGGGGCCGATCCTCATCCTCCTCAGCCATCGTCCCTTCCAGGGCGTCGCGCCCGAGGACTACGACGCCCTCCTCTCGGACAGCCGGGCGGTGGTGGTGCGGCTGGGGGCGCTGGAGGTGGAGGAGACGGGGGCACTGCTCGCCGCGCGCCTGGGTGGGGCGGTGCCGCCCCTGTCCCTGGTGCGACGCATCTGGGCCTGGTCCCAGGGCAACCCCTTCTTCGCCGAGGAGCTGCTCCACTCGCTGCAGGAGCGTGGCGTGGTGCGGGTGCATGCCGGGCAGTGCGTGGTGGATGACGAGGTGGAGGATCTCCCGAGCACCGGTCTGCCGGCCACCATCGAGGGCGTCATCACCAGCCGCATCGATCGGCTGCCGCCGGAGGAGCAGCTCACCATCAAGGTGGCCAGCGTGATTGGCCGGGCCTTCCTGCTGCAGCTCCTGTACGACATCTTCCCGGGCGAGCAGCGGGCCGCCTCGCTGAGGGCGAGCGTGGAGGCGCTGGTGGCCCAGGGCTTCGTGAAGGTGGACACGGTGGAGCCGGAGCCCACCTACTCCTTCAAGCACGTGATTACGCGGGAGGTGGCCTACGGGCTGATGCTCTACGAGCAGCGGCAACGGCTGCACCGGGCCGTCGCCAGCCGGCTGGAGGAGGCCCACGCGGACGAGCTGCGCCCCTGGCTGGCGCTGCTGGCGCACCACTGGCGTCACGCGGGGGTGGCGGAGAAGGCGGTGTACTACCTGTCGCGCGCGGGCGAGCACGCGGTGGAGAGCTATTCCAACCAGGAGGCCATCCGGTTCCTCGCAGATGCCCGCGCGGTGGCGGAGGAGGGCCGTATCCAGGTGCCGGCGCGGGTCCGCGCCCGCTGGGACTCGTTGAGCGGGGACGCGCACCTGCGGCTCACCGCCTACTCCGAGGCCCGCTCCCACTACGCACGGGCGCTCCAACTCCTGGAGCGTCCGCTCCCGA
>QKJM01000093.1 GCA_003249315.1 Archangium sp. | reverse complement strand
AGAACTTCAATCGCTGCACGAGCACCGGGAGTCGGTATCGAGGCGCGGAGGAGAAGGCTGCGTCGTACTGCCTTGTCTCGGAGTCCAACCGGTAGAAGAGGATCTCCACTTGCTTCTCCAGGCGAGAGCCCCAGCGTTTGCGCACGGAGGGATGGCGCGCCCAGCCGGCCACGGCCTGGAAGGAGTGCAGCCCTCCGCAGGGGTGGGCGTAGATGCCTTGCTTGTTCCTGGGCACGAGGGACAGTCCGGCCTTCATGCCGGCGTGCAACTCCGACTGCGCGCGCTCGAGCGTGCCGAGGGCCTCGTCCATCACCGCGTCGAAGTGGATCTCCTCCCCGGTGCCGTTGGTGAAGATGGCGCCTGGGGAGAGCACGCGCGAGAGCGCATCCAGCGTCCAGGCCCCTTCGGGCGAGGAGATGGAGGAGGGGCGGAAGTCTCGCTTCAGATCCTCCACGAGCGAGCCGAGGGTGACGGGGCCCCAGCTCGCGGAGAAGGAATGGGAGAGCGGGAAGCCGGCGTGCAGCAGCGTTTTTACCTGCAGGGCGGGGTGGGGCTCCACCGGAGTGCCATCGGCGGCATAGGGCTCGAAGTGAAGGTCCATGGAGGAGCCCTCACCGGTGCGCCGGAGGAAGTCCGAGACGATGACGTCCGCGGCGGAGCGCCCGTCTCGCGCGGAGAAGCGGCGCCCGTCGAGGACGATGCCATGGGCGAGTGCCCAGGGGTTTTCGGGCTCGGCGGCCCGCGTGCGGCAGAGCGCGCGGAGTTGTTCATTGGTGGACGGACGGGCGGAGGGAGGCGTGGCCGCGAGCAGGCAGAGGAGCGCGAAGGGGAGGGGAGCCATGGGTCGTCCTTGTCCGCGGAGAGGGGGCCTGTAGACTTGACTCTCCAATCAAACCACGCCGAGGAGCCAGTGGGCATGCACGACCCGTTCACCGAGGAGCATGAGGCCTTCCGCAAGACGGTGCGTCAGTACGTGGAGAAGGAGCTGACGCCGCACGCGCTGGAGTGGGATCGGGCGGGCATCTTCCCTCGGGAGGTGTTCACGCAGTGCGGAGAGCTGGGCTTCTTCGGCATCAACCATGATCCGGAGTACGGCGGGAGCGGGCTGGACTACTGGTACGTGACGGCCTTCACCGAGGAGCTGACGCGCAGCCGCAACGCGGGTGTGAACATGGCGCTGCTGGTGCAGAGCCAGATGGCGACGCCGATCATCAACGAGATTGGAACGGACGAGCAGAAGCGGGAGTTCCTCGCGCCGGCGCTGACGGGGGAGAAGATCGCCGCGCTGGGAGTGAGCGAGCCGGGGTGTGGCTCGGACGTGGCGAGCCTCCAGACGACGGCGCGCGTGGACGGGGACGACTACGTCATCAATGGCTCGAAGATGTGGATTACGAACGGCACGCGCGCGGACTTCATCACGCTGGCGGTGCGCACCGGCGGCCCGGGGTACGGGGGGATCTCGCTGGTGACGTTCCCCACGGACGTGAAGGGCTTCTCGGTGTCGAAGAAGCTGGACAAGGTGGGGAACCTGGCCTCGGACACGGCGATCCTCTACTTCGAGGACTGCCGGATTCCGCGCCGCTACGTGCTGGGCGAGGAGAACCAGGGTTTCTACCACATCATGACGAACTTCCAGGGCGAGCGCCTGGTGGGGGCGCTCTCGGCGGTGGGGGGCATGGAGCGGATGATCGAGGACGCGCTCGAGTACGGGAAGGAGCGTCAGGCCTTCGGCAGGCCGCTGCTGGGCTTCCAGGTGTGGCGCCACAAGCTGGTGGAGCACATGACGGCGATCGAGGCGGCGAAGCGGCTGACGTACCACGCGGTGGCGCTGTTCGACGCCAAGGAGAACCCGGTGCGGGAGATCTCCATGGCGAAGCTGTTCGCGGGAGATCTGGCGCAGAAGGTGGCGTACGACGTGCAGCAGTTCTTCGGGGGGATGGGCTACATCGAGGAGACGCACATCGCGCGGGCCTGGCGGGACATCCGGCTCATCACCATCGGTGGAGGGACCTCGGAGGTGATGAAGGAGATCCTCTCGAAGGCGGCCGGCTTCTGAGCCTCACTTCTTGCTGAACAGGGACTCCGCGGCGGACAGCAGCGCGTCGCGGCCCTCCCGGGCGTGGAGGCCCCCTTCGCCAATCTGGAAGAGCTCGCAGAAGTTGGCCCCGTCCTTGTCCGAGGGCACCTCGGCGAAGGGCTCCTTGCACTGCTTCGCCACCGTCTCGTCGAAGTGGCGGCAGTTGCGGCACGAGCGCAGCTCCTCGCCGCAGTGGGGGCAGGTGTCCCTCCGCCCCACCTGGTTGCCCACGACATCCAGCTTGCCTCCGCAGTGTGCGCAGCCCGGCATGACTCACCTCTCCTCACAAGGGAAGCCCCCGAGTCTAACCAGCGTGCTCCGCCCGCCGCGAGCCCTCAGGAGCGCGAGGGGCGCACGGTCGCCCGCAGGGGCACCGGCTCCAGCTCCCGGCTCACCTCCTCGAGCTGCCCGTTCAGCCGCCGCATCACCGACAGGAGCCAGGCGCACGCCGCCGCGATCACCGCCACCATCACTCCGAGGAACTGGCCGCGCTGCCACTGGTGGGCCTGCTCCAGCACCGCCCGCCGCTCGGCGAACGTCTCCATCTGCTGGGTGGCCAGGGTGTCGTCGAAGGTCTGCGCGTATCCGGTCGCCTCGGCCTGGCTGCGCTCCAGCAGCTCGCTCGCCTTCCAGCGCAGCTCCTCGGCTCGCTGCCAGCACCAGCCCGCCCCCCCGGCGGACAGCAGGGCGATGAATACCGCCATCGTCACGCTCAACAGTCGCATGACCCCTCCAGGCCGCCGTTTTCCCGGGCTTCCGACTTCCGTTACCGCTCCGGCTTTCCGAAGACAGTAGCCGATGGTAGGGACCGTTTCCGCCATGGGCAAGCCCTACCGTCAGAAAGACAACTATTTCAAGAAAGCCAAGCAAGAAGGGTTGAGGGCCCGATCCGCCTTCAAGGTGGATGAGATCCTCAAGCGCTTCCCGGTGGTGAAGAAGGGCGCCGCCGTGTTGGACCTGGGGGCGGCCCCGGGCGGCTTCCTGCAGATCCTCGCGGACGCAGTGGGGCCGAAGGGGCGCGTCTTCGGGGTGGACATCGTCCGCATCCGGCCCTTCTCCCAGCAGAACGTGAAGACGGAGGTGCTGGACGTGCTGGCCGACGACTTCGACGCGCGGTTGGAGGAGCTGTTCCCCGCGCCCTACGACGCCGTCATCTCCGACATGGCCCCGAAGACGAGCGGGGTGCGCAATGTGGACGAGGCGCGCAGCTTGCGGCTGGTCCGCAAGGCGCTGGAGGTGGCCACCACCCGGGGCCGGCCGGGCTCGTACTTCGTGGCCAAGCTGTTCATGGGCGGCGAGTTCGAGGAGTTCCGCGCTGAGGTGCGCGCCGCCTACGAGGACGTGAAGCTGGTGCGCCCCGAGGCCACCCGGGGCGCCAGCATGGAAGTGTACGTGGTGGGCCTGCGCCTCAAGGCCGCTCCGGTGGCGGACGGACAGGCAACCCCCTAGACTGCTGATGGGCATGCCCTTGCCCAGCAGGAGGCCTCATGTCCAACCACCACAACAACTCGGGTGACCGGGCTCGCAAGGTGTTCAACGCGCTCGACGGCGAGGACGAGTTCAGCGTCTTCTCGGTAGAGCCCGGGGCTCGCAAGCCCCTGGTGGAGATCAAGGCCGCGGAGGCGGACAACGGCCGGCCCGAGGACACCCGCGCCTCGCGCTCCTTCGTCCGCTTCTTCCGGAAGATCTTCGGGGACTGAGCCCTCAGTCCAGCATCGAGGCCTGCTGGAGTACCGGCTCCACGCAGGCCGGTACGTCGTTCCTTGGCGAGCCCACCAGGCGATCCACCTCGAAGGCCTCCAGCGGCGCGTCCTCCCACGGCACCAGCAAGGGTTGCAGCACCGCCGCCTCCTGCGGCTCTGGCCGCAGCCACACCTCCTGCGCCTCGGGTGGGAGGATGACGGGCATCCGGTCGTGGATGGGTGCCATCAGCCGGTTGGGGCCGGTGGTGATGATGGTGCAGGTGTCGAGCACCTCGCCCGTGTCCGGGGCGTGCCACTCCTCCCACAGCCCGGCGAAGGCCATCGGCTTCCCGTCCTTGCGGCGGAAGAGGTAGGGCGTCTTCGGCTTCGTGCTCTGCTTCCACTCGAACCACCCGTCCACCAGCACCAGGCAGCGGCGGCGCTTGAAGGCGGCGCGGAAGCTCGGCTTCTCCGCCACCGTCTCCCCTCGCGCGTTGATCAGCTTGTTGCCGATGGAGGCGTCCTTCGCCCACGAGGGGATGAGCCCCCAGCGGAAGGCGTCCAGCATCCGCGCTCCGTCGTTGACGACCACCGGGATGAGCTGTGTCGGGGCCAGGTTGTAGCGCGGGCGCTCCAGCGCGCCTCGGACGCCGATGAGGGAGAACTCACGCGCCAGGGCCTCGGCGGGAGTCTGGATGGTTGCTCGGCCGCACATGTTCGTTCTCCTCAGTCGCCGCAGGTGGGGCGCTCGTCCGTCGGGTAGAGCGTGGCGATGCCGTAGGTGCCGTTGCGCGTGCCGCACCAGATGCGCCACGCCGTGTCTCCGAGAGCCGCCGACTTGTAGACGCCCCCCTCCTTCTTCGCCCCGCCTCGCGCACAGCAGCGCGCGAAGGCCCTCGTCCCGATGGCCACCATGTCCACCGGATCCTCCTGGCTCGTGAAGCCCCCCAGCTTCTTCGTCCCGCAGGACCACGGCGCCACGCCATGGAAACGGAGCTGGTACTGCTCCCCCTTCTTTGCCTTCCCGCCTCGCGCCGGGCCGTCGTAGCAGAGCTTCCCCTCTCCCTCGAGCTGCGCGTATCTCGGCAGGTAGTGCAGCCCGCCGATGCTCCTTCCCTGCCAGTCGTCCCCGCAGAACACGTGCGTGAAGGCGTTGCGCGGCCCCGTCCCCACCCACAGGCTCGTCAGCCACTCCACGTTCGCCTGTTTCACCCCCGCCCCCGCGCCCGGCCTCCCCGCCACCGACAGCGCCTGCCTCAGCCTCGCATCGTCGTAGTGCGCCGAGATGAAGCGCCGCACGTCTCCCGCGCTCACCGCCGCGTCCGGACGCGCTGGGCACATTCCGAGGACCTCCCGGTCCACCGGCTTCAGCTCCGGCTCCTTCTCGAAGAGAGGGGTGTTGCCGCACGTGCTCGCGCAGCCCCTCGCCTGTGGCACCTGCTCGGGCAGCGGCGTGGCTTCCGGGACTCGGTCGTGCAACGCGAGGAACTCGCCGCTGAGCCTCGGCTCCTTCGGCAGGTCCTTCGTCCCGTCACACCTCACCCAGCCCTCGCCCGTGGCTCCGCGTAGCTTGCACCACGTCCGTCCAGGGCCTCCCTTCTTCAACAGCGGGTAGGCCCTGTTGGGCTCTACCTTGAAGACGACTGTCGTCGATTCCGGCTCCGCCACCGCCTCCAGCTCCACTCCGGAGACGAAGCCTCCCGACGCCTGGGCTCGGAGGGGGGAGGGGAGGGTGCAGAGCAGGAACAGGAGGAGGGGGAGGGGGCGGAGTAGGTGGTTGCGCAGGGGCTTCATGGGCTCCGCAGCATACCCTCACCCCAGCCCTCTCCCAGAGGGAGAGGGGGCATACACGGGTTCAACTCAGGGCCCGTGGCACCCTCACCCTGTCCCTCTCCCAGAGGGAGAGGGGTTCTTGGGCTCGTGGCTTCTGGGTCTTTCTACGCCAGCTTCAGCCTCGCTGATTTGTGCTTTCCGACCTGCACCAGGTACTCGCCCGCTCCCAGCTCCGCCTTCGGGTCCGTCACCTTCTCCCCGTTCACCTTCACTCCCCCCTGCACCATCAGCTTGCGGCCCTCCGTCGCCGACGCCACCAGCTTCGTCTCCGCCAGCGCCTTCGTCACCAGCAGCTTCGGCTCCCCTCCCAGCGACACCTCCACCAGCGGCTGCTCCTCCGCCACGATGTTCTTCTTCGAGTAGCGCTCCTCCCACCCCTCCATCGCCTTCCGCGCCGACTCCTCATCGTGGAACCGCGTCGCCATCTCCAGCGCGAACGCCGACTTCGCCTTCTTCGGGTGGAGCTCCCCCTTCGCCACCTTCTCCTTCAGCTCCGCGAGCTCCTTCAGCGTCCTGGACGACAGCAGCTCGTAGTACCGCCACATCAGGTCGTCCGTGATGCTCATCAGCTTGCCGTAGATCTGCTCCGGCGGCTCGCTGATGCCCACGTAGTTGTCCAGGCTCTTGGACATCTTCTCGCCGACGATCTTCCCGTCCACGAGCTTCGCATCCAGCCCCTCGAGGATCGGCCCGGTCATGATCACCTGCGGCTCCAGCCCCTCCTCCTTCATCAACTGCCGCCCCACCAGCAGGTTGAAGAGCTGATCCGTCGCCCCCAGCTCCACGTCCGCCTTCAGCGCCACCGAGTCGTAGCCCTGCAGCAGCGGGTAGAGGAACTCGTGGATCGCGATCGAACGGTTGTCCCGGAAGCGCTTCTTGAAGTCGTCTCGCTCCAGCATCCGCTGCACCGAGTAGCGCGCCGCCAGACGGATCATCCCCTCCGTCCCCAGCTTGTCCAACCACTCGGAGTTGAAGCGCACCTGCGTCCGCGCCTCGTCCAGCACCTTGAACACCTGCTGCTGGTACGTCACCGCGTTGGCCTTCACCTCGTCGCGGGTGAGCGCGGGCCTCGTGGCGTTCTTCCCCGTGGGGTCTCCAATCAGCGCCGTGAAGTCCCCGATGAGGAACACCACCTGGTGCCCGAACTCCTGGAAGCGCCTCATCCGCGTCAGCAGCAGCGAGTGTCCCAGGTGCAGGTCCGGCCGGCTCGGATCGAAGCCCGCCTTGATGATCAGCGGCTGACCCTTCTCGTACGAGCGCTCGAGCTTCTTCTTCAGCTCCTCGGGCACGTGCAGATCCACGGTGCCTCGGGTCACTTCCTCGAACTGCTCCTCGGGGGTCGCTCTACGCAGCAGGTTCTCAGCCATGGCGCCGCGCAACCTACTCGGCGCCACACCCTCCCGCTAGCGGTTTGAGCCATCCCCTGGTCGGCTAGGTGCCCGGCAGGCGCTCACGCACCCGCTCGATGCTCCGCGCCCGCCCGGTGGCGTCGTCCAGCTCGATGATGACGCCCTGCAGGTAGACGAGGTTCTTCGCCACCTCGTAGGGGGTGTGTCGCAGGGTGATGAAGCGCTCGATGCTCAGCTCCTTCTTCACCCCGATGACCGAGTCCAGCGGGCCGCACATCCCCACGTCGGTGATGAAGGCCGTGCCGCCCGGGAGGATGCGCTCGTCGGCCGTCTGCACGTGCGTGTGCGTGCCCACCACCGCGGACACCTTGCCGTCCAGGTGCGCCCCCATGGCGTTCTTCTCGCTGGAGGCCTCGCAGTGCATGTCCACCAGGATGCACGGCGTCTGCTTACGCAGCTCCGCCACCAGCTCCTGTGCCACCACGAACGGGTTGTCCAGCGGCTTCATGAAGACCCGGCCCTCGAGGTTCAGCACCCCGAGCTTGCGCCCGTCCGGCGTCTCGATGACCGTGTGCCCACGGCCCGGCGCCCCCTTCGGGTAGTTCGCCGGCCGCAGCAGTCGGTGCGGATTCTCCTGTACCCACGGGAGGATCTGCTTCTTGGTCCAGAAATGGTTGCCGCTCGTCAGCAGGTTCACCTCGCTGGCGAGCAGTGCCTCGGCCGAATCGGGGGAGATGCCCGCGCCGCCCTCGCTGTTCTCCGCGTTGGCGATCACCAGATCCACCGAGTGGCGTGCGATGAGTTTGGGCAGCAGGGTGCGTACCGCCAGCACCCCCGGCTTGCCCACCACATCCCCCATGAAGAGCAATTTCACGTGTCGACGAAGTCCCAGTCGCGGAAGAGCCCGCGGTACGTTTCCAACTCGGTGACCACGAGGTCCATGTCCACGTCGTCACTGGTCGTGGGGATGGAGTCGACGATCTGATCGCTGAATGCAAGCCCCACGCGTCGGCTTCTCGCTGAGGCCGCCCGGAGGGTGGCGTCGTAGTAGCCTCCCCCGCGCCCCAGCCGCTTGCCGTCTCGCGTGAAGCCCAGCCCCGGCACCACGAAGAGATCGATCTGATCCACGGGGATCAGCTCCGCCGAGTTGGTGGGCTCCCTCACCCCCAGCCGCCCCGGCTCCAGCTCGCTCTCGGACTTGATCGCCCTGAACGAGAGGATGCGCCCATGCACGTGGGACAGCGGGTAGCAGACGACCTTCTCGTCCTGCAGCGCCGCTATCAGGATGTCCCGCGTGGGGACCTCGCCCCGGATGGGGGCGTAGAGGGCCACCGTCCGTGCTCGCGTGTAGTAGGGAGTTGCCAGGAAGCGCGACTGCACCTTCAGTCCGCGCTCATCGATGATGTCCGGAGTCATCGCCTTGCGCCGAGCCGTCAGCTCCTCGCGCAGCGTCGCCTTCCGGGCCATCCCCTCTTCGTGTTGCGCCACCGTCTCGCTCGCCACCAGCCCCGCTCCCGCCAAGAAGAAAGAAAAAGTCCCCCGCCGTCTGGCCGTGTGCCTAGCGTCCATTGAACCCTGAAGTTTCCAGGTGGGGACCGATATCGTTGTGCCGTAGGCTTCCCTCTTCCCCGGAGGGGAGGGCTTGCTCATGGCACCCGAAACGGCCCCCTTGACGGACGTATCGGTTCGAATTTCTGCTGGGCATCACGCGCCCCGCAGGGGACAGCCCTTCTACAAACTCGTGCGAACTCCAAATCCTCGAAACTCCTGGAGAAACCCAGGAATGTCTGGAGGGATCATAAGAACGTGGGAGAGGTGGGTCAAGCCATCCTCGGCGCGTTTACAAGTACGCGGGGGGCCTCCTATGATGAAATGGCTCCCTCCCATGGTGTCCACCCGAACAATCGGTCTCGCGGCGCTGCTGGCCGCAGTCCCTGGCTCCTCGTGGGCGGAGGGTCCTGCCCCATCGGGCAGCTACCAGGCGACCGCGCTGGGCCGGGTGGAGGTGCGCTCCGAGGGCGAACGGCTCTCCGTCCGGATGCTCGAGGGCGGGGTCTGCGGCTTCGAGCGGGGTCGCCACGTGCTGGAAGGCGAGTTCCAGGGCGAAGTGCTGGTGGGCCGACTCACCCTCTGCCTGCGGGGGAACGCCTGCCCGAAGGTGGAGACGGTGCCGGTGCTGGCCTTCTACCACCCGGTGGCTCGCTCGCTGTCGGCCTACGTGCAGCTTCGCTCCGGCTGCCAGTCGCCGATGCTCGAGGGCGCGATGCTGGTGCTGGAGCCGGCGGCGGAGGCGAGCCCCTCGCGCAAGTCCTACCGTGGGCGGGGGCGCAAGCGTGATGCCGAGGCGGCCCGGAAGGCGCTGGAGCAGGGCTCCCGGCTGCTGAGGCAGCAGGACTGGGGCGGGGCGGTGACGTGGTTCGAGCGCAGCCTCTCCCACGACGACAGCAACTGGGTGACCTTCTTCTCCCTGGGCACCGCCCACCTCATGGGAGGCCAGGCGCGCGAGGCCATCTCCGCGCTGGAGCGCGCGCGCGAGCTCCATGCGCGCAATCCGGACATCCCCTACCACCTGGCCTGCGCCTACGCCCGGCTGCGTGACAAGTCCGCCTCCCTGGCTCACCTGCGCCAGGCGGTGGACCTGGGGTACGCCATCCCCGCCGGAATGTTCCCGGATCCCCCGCTCGATCGGTTCCTGGGCTCGGAGGCGGAGTACCTGGGGCTGGCCAATCGGGCCGTCGAGAACTACAAGGCAGCGGCTGGACGGCGGCAGCCATCGGGACCGTGAGCGCGTGACCACCTCTCCCTTGCCGAGGCTTCCCAGGATCCTCGGCAACTACGAAATCCTGTCCCTGCTCGGCAAGGGAGGCATGGCCGAGGTCTTCCGCGCTCGCGTCCGCTCCGGGCCGCGCGAGGGCTGGACCGTGGCCCTCAAGCGGCTGCTGCCTTCCCTCACGAGGGATCCGGCCTCCGTTGCCCTCTTCGCCAGTGAGGCGCGTCTCACCAAGCTGTTGGACCACCCCAACATCGTCCAGGTGCTCGACGTGGGCGTGGTGGGCGGCCAGTACTTCATCGTCATGGACCTGGTGGACGGGAGGGATCTGGGCCACATCCTCCGTCGCTGCAGGCAGCGGGGGATTCCCCTGCCCCTGGACTTCGCCGTCTACCTGGGCAAGGTGCTCCTCGAGGCGCTCGCCTATGCCCACTCCTCCACGGATCTCGACGGCCATCCGCTGGGGATCGTCCACTGCGACGTCTCGGCCTCCAACCTCTTCATCTCCCGGGTGGGGGAGATCAAGCTGGGCGACTTCGGTGTGGCGAGGATGCGCGTGGACGGGGTGCTCCACGGTGGCGAGGTGCTCGGCAAGCCCTACTACCTGTCCCCCGAGGCCCTGCAGGGGGTGATCGCGCCGGGAGTGGATCTGTGGGCCGCCACGGTGGTGCTCTACGAGCTGCTCACCCTCCAGCGTCCCTTCACCGGCTCCACTCCGGAGGAGGTCTTCCGGCGCATCTGCTACCGCGACTACAAGTCCCCGCGCCTCCTGCGCCCGGAGATTCCCGAGGCACTGGAAGAGGTCGTCGCCCGCGGCTTCGCCCTTCGCCCGGAGGATCGCTTCCCCTCGGCGGAGGCCTATGCCCGAGCGCTGGAGCCCCACTATGACGAGCGCGTGGGCACTCCGCTGGCCATCGCCGCCGTCGTCCGGGGCCTCTTCGGCACCAGCGACGGGCACTGACGCCCCCCTCCTTCCGGGAGGAGAAGGTCGGGGTGCGAGGGGAGGGTGGGCAGCGGGTTGGACCCGTGTCTGCCCCCTCTCCCTCTGGGAGAGGGCTGGGGTGAGGGATTTCCCCCACCGCGCTCCATTCTCATCTTTTCCCGCATGACGTCCAGGCTCGCGCCTCGCGCGAGAGGGGGAGGAGCGATGACGAACCAACAGGAGAGGAAGCCACAGGAGATCCGGGAGGCCGGATGCGAGCAGGAGCGGAAGGGCCAGCGTCTGCCTCCGAGCCCCAAGGAGGCCCATGAGGGCATGCCCGGCTACGGTCAGCCGGATGAGGAGGTCCGCCGCGAGAAGCTTCCCGAGCAGGGGTGGTGAGGCCGGGGGAGGGGACTACACAGCGAGGGCCCGGGCCTTCGGGACGTGCTCCTCGAGGGCCTGGACCACCCTCTCCACCTCTGCCTTCGTCGTCTCCGGCCCCATCGAGAAGCGCAGCGAGCCGTGGGCCTGGGCCGGCGTCAGTCCCATCGCCAGCAGGACGTGGGAGGGCTGTAGCGTCCCCGATGCACACGCCGCCCCCGACGACACGCAGATGCACTCCAGATCCAACGCGATCAGCAGCGCCTCTCCGTCGGCTCCCGTGAAGCACAGGTTGCTGGTGTTCGGCACCCGCGGCGCTCCCTCTCCGTTCACCTTCACGCCATCGAGGCGCGCTCGAACCTCGCGCTCGAACCCGTCCCGGAGGGCGGCCAGCCGCTCCGCGTGCGCCGGCTGCTCGCTCGTCGCCAGCTCCAGCGCCAACGCCAGTGCCTCCGCGTAGGGCACGTTCTGCGTCCCGCCTCGCAGCCCCGCTTCCTGATGCCCTGGCGTCAGTGCCTGCAGCTCCACGCCCTTGCGCACCACCAGCACGCCGACGCCCGGTGGCCCGCCGAACTTGTGCGCCGAGAGCGCCAGCAGATCCGCGTCCACCTCACGCAGGCTGGCGGGCAGCTTCCCCACCGCTTGCACCGCGTCCGTATGGAACAGGATGCCTCGCTGTCGGCACGCCCGCGACAGCTCCGCCACCGGCTGCACCACGCCCGTCTCGTTGTTCGCCCACATCAACGAGCACAGCGCAGTCTCCGGCGTCAGCGCCTCCAGCAGCGCCTCCCGTGGCACCTGGCCGTCCGGCCCCGGGCGCACCCGAACCACCTCCGCGCCCAGCGCCTCCAACTGCTTCAGCGAGGCCAGCACCGCGGGGTGCTCGATGGCCGAGCTCACCACCCGCCGCCGGTGAGGCTCCCGGCGCGCCAGCCAGGCACCCTTGAGCGCCAGCGCGTCCGCCTCGGAGCCCGAGCCGGTGAAGCACACCTCCTTCGGCTCGCAGCCCAGCACCCGCGCCACCCGCGCCCGCGCCGCGTCCAGCCGCGCCCGCGTCTCGCGTCCTCCCCGGTGTATGCTGGAGGCATTCCCCCAGCCTTTCTCGTTGAAGGCCCGGGCCAGCAGCTCCGCCACCTCCGGTCGCACCGGCGCCGCCGCGTTGTGGTCCCAGTAGATCACGTCGATGTGGCCGGGCTCGCCGGTGCCGACAGCAGCGCCACTGGCCGGGTGTCCTTCTCCCCGAAGGCCTCCAGGAAGCGGCGCACCACCTCTCGCTTGAACGCCTTGCGGTGGACCGCCCGCCCCGACAGCGGGATCCTCGCCCCCGCCATGCTTCCGTGGCCTCCCGACGAGCCGCTGTAGTCCTCGCAGAGCTCCCGGATCAGCCGGCCCGCGTTCATCCGACGATCCTTCACCCGCAGGGAGAGGAAGAGCTGGTTGCGGTACGTGGCATAGGCCAGCGACCACTTCATCCCCTCGAGGAACATCAGTCGCTCGGCCACCTCGGCCACCATGTCCGGCGTGTACACCTCCTCCAGATCCGTGATGATCGCCGTGCCGTACACCTTCGCCCGCTCGAAGGCCGTGTGGTAGAGCTGGAAGTAGCGCGCCGGCAGCTCGGGGTGCTCGATCTGCCCCAGGAGCTGCTTGTCCGAGCGCGGGAAGAGCCACAGGTAGCTGTCGATGTCCGTCTGGGTCGTCTCCCGCCCCAGGTCCCTCGTGTCCGCCTTGATTCCGTAGAAGAGGCCGGTGGCCACCTCCGCCGAGGGCTCCATCCTCGCCGCGCGCAGGTACTCCACCAGCATCGTCGAGGTGGCGCCGAAGTCCCCTCCCACGTCCGCGAAGGGAGCCTTCAGGCTCTCGTCCCGCAGCGGGTGGTGATCGATCACGATGTCCACCTCCCCCCGGTAGCGAGGAGGCAGCGCGTGGTTGCCAGTGGGAGGCTGGGTATCCACCAGCGCGAGCAGATCGTAGTCGTCCAGGTTGAGCTGGGAGATGTGTACCACCGGGAGGCGCAGCACCTTCACGAAGGCGATGTTCTCCGCCCGGCCGATGATACCGCCGTAACCCACCCGGGCCTGCTCCACGCCAGCCTTGGTCTCGAGCAACTGGGCGAGCGCCACCGCGGAGGCCAGGGAGTCCGGATCCGGGTTGTCATGGGTGAGGACGAGCGCCTTCTTGTGATTCTTCGCTACCCGGAGCAGCCGCTCCAGCTTGGCGCGCGCCGGCAACTGCGCGATGCGTGGAGGCGGAGGTTCGGCGGCCTCCCCGCCGGGGACTCTGCGACTGTTGGCTGACGGTATGGCAGGCATGGGTGATGTCTATTTCCTCCGACCAGGCGGTGGGAGAAGTCCAGAGAACTGCTCTCACCGCTCGGGCTGGGGGTCCTCACTCCATGGTAACGCGCTTCCGGAGATCGTGCGTGCTCCAATCAGTTTTGGGTGGCAGCTCCCCGGACAGAGGCGCAGGTCCTGCGCTGCCTGTTCCCTTTAGCGTACCTTCTCCACCGGGCCAGGAGGCGCTCAGTTGATGGCCTTGAAGCGGCGCCCCATGTCCTTGAAATACTTGACGCCGTTGTCGAGGGAGTTCTCGATGGCGTCCATCAGCAGGGCGCGGAAGCCGGCCTCGGCGCCGCGGAGGGACTCGTAGTAGCGCTGCCGATCAATGGAGTGGATGATGGCCGGCATGTAGCCGTTGCGCAGCAGCAGGAGGTTGGAGAGCGTCCGGCCGACCTTCCCGCTGTTCTCCGTGAAGGGGAAGATCTGCATGAACCGGTGCTGCACCACCGCGGCCTGCTTGACGGGGTGGTACTCGCGGAACTCGGCGCCGGCGGTGTAGTCCACCAGCTTCTCCAACATGGGTTGGATCTTCGCCGGCTGGGCGATCTCGTGGAAGTAGGTGCGGTGCAGGGGCATGTCCTTGCGGTAGCCGCTGCGATCCCGCTCCTTGGCCAGCTCCTTCTCGGTGCGCTCACGCCGCTCGATCGCCGCGCGGGCCTGCTGGGCCTCCGGCGTGTTGCCACAGAGCAGATCATGGATCCGCTTGATGGTGGTGAGCGTGAGCTGCGCCTGCTTCTTCCCGGTGGAGGTCGCCTCCTCCCGGATGAAGTCGCACGCCGCCCTCTGGTTGCGGATCTCCAGCACGACCGGGATCATTGCCGGGTCCATGCTCGCCCGTTCTGGGAACAGCGCGGCGATCAGCTCCTGCTGGGTGTAGACCGTGCCCTCGAGCGCGGCGTCGTGGTAGAGCCACGACATCTCGAACCTCTCGAGGAACTCGCGACCTTTCTCCTTGTAGATGCCAAGGTAGTCGCGCAGTGCCTCGTTCTTCTCCTCGATCTCTTGGTAGCGTTCCTTCACGGACGTGCCGCTCCTTCGCACCGATTCCCGGTGGGCCGGCGGGTCAGACCGGGAGAGCCCGACCGGCGGTTACAACGAGACAAGTATCGTAGAAATTCCGCGCGGTTAGGGCAACAAAATCGGAACTCGTCCTACAAGCTGACGAGGAAGACCTCGCAGGCCTGGTCGAGCAGGTCCTTGGAGAGGGCGGGAGGAATCTGCCGGTAGCGGGCAGCGTCCTTGATGAGCTGGACCAGGTCGCGGGGGTGGCAGGCGCGCAGATCCATGCTTCGAGGCTTGTAGTAGTGCTCGAAGAGGTAGGTGACGGCCTGATCCACATAGGGGATGCCGGCGGCCTCGCAGACGCGGGAGAAGATCTCCCGGTAGGAGGCCTCGTCGGGGTTGGAGACCTCGATCTTGTACTTGATGCGCCGCAGGAAGGCCTCGTCCACCAGCTCCTTGGGATCCAGGTTGGTGGAGAAGACGAGGAGCTGATCGAAGGGGATCTCGAACTTCTTGCCCGTGTGGAGGGTGAGGAAGTCGATGCGCTTCTCCAGGGGGACGATCCACCGGTTGAGGAGATCCGTGGGGTGGACCTTCTGGCGGCCGAAGTCGTCGATGAGGAGCATTCCGCCGTTGGCCTTCACCTGGAAGGGGGCCTCGTAGAAGCGGGCGGTGGGCGAGTAGATGAGATCCAACGTCTCCAGGGTGAGCTCGCCGCCCACCACCACCGCGGGGCGCCGGCAGAGCTGCCAGCGGTGATCCATCTCGAAGGTCTGGCGGCGGCCGGCGGCGTCACGCTCGCTCTCCAGGGGGATGGCGGTGTGGTTGAGCCGGTCGAAGACCTTGATGATCTGGTTGTCGATCTCCAGGCAGTGGGGGATGAAGACCTCGCCGCCGAACATGTGGCTGATGGCCTCGGCGAGGCTCGTCTTGCCGTTGCCCGGAGGGCCATAGAGGAAGAGGGAGCGGCCGGAGTTGACCGCCGGTCCCAGCTTGTCCATGAGGTCCGCGTCGACGGTGAGGTGGGACAGCCCCATCACCAGATCCTCGCGGCTGATGACGGGGTTCTCCTCGGTCTGGGCGGTGATGAGGGCGTTGTACTGCTCGATGGGGACGGGGGCGGGGCCCACGTAGGTGCTGCGCTCGAGGGCGCCGCGGGCGTACTCGCGACCCTTCTCGGTGAGGATGAAGTCCACCGAGGCCCGACCGAAGCCCTTGCCGCCGCGCAGGTCCACCAGCTTCTCGCTGGCGAGGAAGTCCACCACCTGTTCGATCACCCCGGGCCAGGGCAGGCGCAGCTCGGTGGCGATCTCCACGCCGGTGCCCATGCCCGAGAAGTACAGGTGGCGCAGGGCGATATCCGACAGCAGACCGATCCTCAGCCCCGTCTCCTCCAGCGACTTCGGCTCCGGAGGAGCGATGTCGAGGATGGACGGGTTCTCGAGGTTGAAGGGATTGGG
>QKJM01000411.1 GCA_003249315.1 Archangium sp. | reverse complement strand
GCAAGGTGGTGAGCATTGGTTCCATTGTTTCATCATATGTGTGTGTTAGGAAATGTGGAACTCCGACTCCGGGCGTGCGGAACTAGGAGGTTGGGTGGGCGACACAGGGGGGAGTGATGGTGCTGGATGCGCCACCGCCTGCGGCCCTTCCCAGACAAGGATGACTCCATGTTCAGCGTCGGGCTAGGGCTGGAGGTGGTCAGCCAGCGCGCAGAGAAGTTTCAACGTGCAGCCGGAACGGCGCGAACGGAGGAGTGACCAGGGGCTAGACGCGCCTGTCCGGAACCGCTCCCCACCCCCTCCCAGGTCCACCACCGGACACCCCACCCCCAAGGTGCCCTCTGGCCCCCTCGCCCCCCGACCGGCCGAGTTCGCGTGCGTGAGGGGCGGTAGGAGGCTATAGGTGTCCCCGCTATGACCGAGGTCTCTACCGGGCGGGTCGCCCCCGCCGTATTGCCGAAGCCGAACGAGCCCTGCTGGTGCGGCAGCGGCACCAAGTACAAGAAGTGCCACCGCGGAGCGGACACCGTGGAGGCGCGCAAGCGAGGGCCCGAGGTCCGCCGCGGCATCCGGCCGGGCGTCATCAGCCCCGTGCGCAGCGTGCCCGCGAACATCCCTCGCCCGGACTACGCCACCTCCGGTCGCCCGGCCCGCTCGCCCGTCCTCCCCGAGGTGAAGAGCCCGGACGTCATCGACCGCATGCGCCGCGCCTGCAAGGCCGCCGCCGAGGTGCTCCAGGCCACCGCCGCCCACATCCGCCCCGGTATCACCACCGAGGAGCTGGATGCCATCGCCCACGAGGAGTACATCCGTCGCGGCGGCTACCCCAGCCCCCTCAACTACCACGGCTTCCCCAAGTCCATCTGCACCTCGGTCAACGAGGTCATCTGCCACGGCATCCCCGACAGCCGCGCGCTCGAGGACGGGGACATCGTCAACCTGGACATCACCATCTTCCTGGACGGTGTCCATGGCGACACCTCGGCCACCTACCTGGTGGGCACGGTGGAGCCGGACAGCGAGCGCCTGGTGCGCGTCACCCGCGAGTGCCTCGACCTGGGCATCGCCGCCGTCAAGCCCGGCCGCCCCATCAGCGACATCGGCAAGGCCATCGAGGCCCACGCCACCCAGAATGGTATGGGTGTGGTGCGCGCCTACTGCGGCCACGGCATCGGTGAGCGCTTCCACAGCTCGCTCCAGATTCCGCACCACTACGATCCCGAGGCGAAGACCATCATGCAGCCTGGGATGACCTTCACCATCGAGCCGATGATTACGCTCGGCCACTGGCACAGCCGGGTGTGGGACGACGGCTGGACGGCGGTGACGGCGGACGGCAGCCGCACCGCGCAGTTCGAGCACACCCTCCTGGTGACGGACGAGGGAGCGGAAATCCTCACCGTGGCCTGACGGGCGGGGCGCGGCGGGCCTGATCCGAGGGCAGGCGGACGACGAAGGTGTAGTCCACGGCCAGCGGTTTCCCCTGCCGGGTGGCGGGGGTGACGTGCCAGGTGGAGAGGGCCGCCAGCAGCTCCTCGTCCATGTGGGGCATCCGGTTGAGCAGCCGGCAGCCCTTCACCTTTCCCTCTCGGGTGACGAGGCAGCGGATGAGGGCGGTGCCGCGTACGCGCCGACTGACCGCCTCCGGGGTGAGCTCGGGCTCGCGGCCGCTGAGCTTCTGGGGGCGCGTCATCGTCGAGGGCTCGAAGGGGATGACCTCGGGCTCCCGAGGGACGGGCTTCCTGGCGGGTGCCGCGTTGGCCGGTGCGGTGCGCCGGCTCACTCGTGGCTTCTTCGGGGCTCGTGGGCGTTCGAGCTTCTGGGTGGCCACGGGCGGCTCGGGCGGGGGCGCGGTGGTGGCGCGTGACGCCGTCGCGCAACCCGTGCCACCCGCGACGAGGAACGTCGCGAGCACCAGGGCGAGGAGCAATCGAGGTCCGGCGGTCATACCGGAATTTTAAACGAAAGCGGCATTGCAGGACACCCCGGAGTGGCGCGTTTCCGCCGTGGAGCGGGGCTACGCGACCTCCTCGGCGGGCCTCTTTGTCCGAACCTGTCTGACAACCAGACCGGTTCGGCGGGGCGGAGCTAGGCGGCCTCCTCGGCGGGCTGGGCCTCGGCGCGCCGGGGAGTGACGCGGATGGGTTGCTCGATGAGGACGGGGGGCGTGGCCCGGGGATCATCCGGCTCCCAGGCGGGGGCGTAGGGGCCGGCGCGGGTCTCCTTCCAGCGGCGCGGCACGCGCTCGAGGCCCACCGGGAAGACGGTGAGCTCGCCGTCCCGGGCAATCCGCAGGCGCAGGAAGTTCTTCCAGTCCGGGAGGGCCAGGGAGATGAAGGCCTCGTTGGAGTGGGCGCCGAAGCGGTTGAGGCTGACGGTGAGGTAGAGGCCCATGATGAAGGGGCCCACCAGGAAGCCTCCGAGGAAGGTGAAGCCGCAGGAGAGGAGGAACTTCGCCCAGAGCTGTCGCCACCCGTCGACGCACAGCTCGGTGCCGGGGATCAGCTCCGGGCAGATGCCCAGCCCGCTGACGGTGAGGTACACCGAGCCCCAGGCCACTAGCGCGGCGGTGATGATATGGGCCAGTCCATGGAGGGTGCCGGCCAGCACGCGCCCTCGCCCGAAGGCCCCGTCCGCCAGTCCAATCAACCCGCCGATGGTGCCCAGGCCCAGCACCAGCGACCAGGGTCGGCTCGCCACTGAGGCCGCCACCGCCACCAGCGCCTTCTGCCACTCCAAGAGACCGTAGTGGCCTATCTCCGTGTACGCGGCCAGCGCCAGCACCAGGTAGAGCACGCCCGTCATCAGCCCGAAGAGGGGGCTGTGGCGGATGAGGAGGAGGTTCTTGCGAGTCAGCCGACGGGAGGTGTTCTCGTCCGGGAAGCTCTTGCGCAGCAGGTACCCGTCTCGCAGTTGGGGCGCGGCCGGGGCATGGGTGGGGTGGAGGAAGGCCCCGCCGCCGCCGGCGGTAATCTTCTGTCGCCCCTCCTCGTCCTCGTGCCGCCGGTAGTGGTGCAGGTCCCCCGCGAGGAAGAGGCTGATGCGCCGGCCGAGCACCTTCTCCTGCAGGTACTCGAGGTTGTTCTCCAGGTAGCCGCGGTGGCGCTTCTGGGTGGCGGCGAGAATCCACGCCGGCTCGGCGTTGCAGAGGATGATGCGGTCATCCGGCTTCATGTGCGCGGCGACCTGGCGGAAGTACTCCACCTGGGGCACGTCGATGTCGCTGTTGAGCTGCACGTCGGTGCCGATGAGCCACCAGTTGCGCGGCAGCTTGAGGGCGAAGTAGCTGCGCGCCTGGCGGGTGCGGCGTCCGGCCAGCCAGCGGTTGGCGCAGAAGAGGCGCATGAAGGAGGCCAGGCCGTCGTACCAGTCGTGGTTGCCGGGGATGGCGAACAGGTCCGGGCTGGGGTCCTCGGTGCGGCTGAGGGCCTCCTCGTAGGGCAGCACCAGGCGCTCCTCGTAGTTCTCCCGGCTGGCGCCCGGGTACACCTCGTCGCCGCCGAGCACGAGGATGCGGCCGCGCTCGGTGGGGTGCTGCTCCCCGTCCGGGCCGGGCAGCTCCAGCGAGGGCAGGGCCATCAACCGCGCCACCGCGTAGGTGGAGTTCCACCCGTCGCCGGTATCCGCCACGTAGTCCAGCCAGAAATCCCCCTCCGGCGACTCCTCCGAGTAGTCGAAGTAGGGGGCCTGGGGGCGCGCCACCGCTTCGATCAGCCGGTGGTCCGCCCGGGCGCCGAACACCGCCGCCACCAGGGCGTCCAGCCCGGTGCGGATGAGCATCGACGGGTGCAGCCAGCGCACCATGTCCGCGTGCTGCTCGGGCTTCGTGGCGGTGCCCGTCTCGGAGAGGGAGGGTTTGGGAGGGAGATGCGCGGTGCTGGGGTCGTGAGGTGTCACTCCGACCGACCGTCTCCCAGCCTCGCGTTCGGGTCAACTCCCCGTCCGGGTGACGACTCTCCGAGCAGGCGAGCGGGCAGTGGTTTGAGGTTGCTCGCGGGCGCCCGACGTGGTGCATGGCGGGGATGAACGACTTCCCCATCACCGTGCGCTTCCCCATCCACTGGGGGGAGATGGATGCCTACGGCCACGTGAACAACGCGCGCTACTTCACCTGGTTCGAGGCGGCGCGCATCGCCTACTTCTCCCAGGTGGGGCTGGTGGAGCCCGGGATGCAGCTTCCCCAGGGAGGGGTGGGCCCCATCCTCGCCTCCACCCAAGCGGACTACCTGCGCCCCGTCGTCTTCCCGGCGGAGGTGGTGGTGGGTGCGCGGGTGAGCCGCATCGGCAACTCCAGCATCGCCATGGAGTACGCGGTGGACGACGCGGCCAGCGGGGTGCGCTACGCGCGAGGCAGCGGCGTCGTCGTCACGGTGCGCTACCCGGAGTACCAGAAGGTGCCGGTGCCGGCGGAGCTTCGCGAGAAAATCGAGAAGCTGGAGGGGCGCACCTTCTGAGGGCTACCCGCGGCGCGCTTCCGCGGGGGCGTTGGGGTGGCGTCGCAGCAGCAGGCGGAGCTGGGGCTGGCGTCTCACGGCCTCCTGCTTGAGGAGGTGGGCGACGAGGACTGGCGGCGCCGCGCTCCAGCGGGCGAGGTTCTGCAGCAGCAGGGGCGAGCGGTAGGTGCGCCCGCACAGCAGCGCCGTCGTCCGGCCGTCCAGGGTGAGGCCCACCAGCGAGGTCAGCACCCGGCCCTCGGTGAGGAAGATGAGCTCCACCCGCTCCTCGGCGGGGGCGGTGTTGAAGCGGGCGCGCAGCACCTCGCGGGCGGTGCGGCGGGTGCCCTCGGGCACGTCCCTGTCGACGACGACCTTGTGCTGCTCGAGCAGGCGTCGGCCGCTCCACAGGCGGCGGAAGAGGCTGGCGGGGAGCTGGGGGTTGCGCAGCAGCCAGCGACGCACGCCGGCGTCCGAGGAGAAGGCGGCGCGGGCGCACAGGGCCTCCAGCCCCACCGGGTTGGGGTGGTGGCGCGCCACCAGCCGCGCGTGCCCCAGGCCCAGGCGGGTGTTCTCCAGCAGGGAGTGAACCACCGCCGGCACGGGGTCGAAGCAGAAGGCGCTGAGCAGCGGCTCCTCGGCGGTGCGGGCGCGGTGGGCCCGCTCGTCCGTGGGCAGCGGGTGCAGGTGTCTCTCGAAGAGCTGGCGCCAGTTGCCCGCGGCGGCCTCGGCGGCGGCGGTATCCTCGGGGGCCTCCTCTTCCTCGGCGGGGGCGACGTCCTCGCTGGCGGGAGGCTCGGGGCGGACGGCGGCGGGCGGAGGCGCGGCGGAGGGCAACACGGCGCCGTGGGTGACGAGTCGGTCGAGGAGCTGCTGGACGCGCTCGGGCGTCAACCCGGTGAGGGCGGGGAGCTGGCGCACCGAGGTGGCGCCGTCCAGGCGCGAGAGGAGGAAGCCCTCCTCGGGGCCGAGGGGCAGGCTGGTGAGGTCCGCCGAGAGGTTCAGCCTGGGCTTCCAGTCGTTCACGGTCCTCCTCCCCGGGACGCCTCCAGCCTAGGACAATGCCGCCAAGGCACCAAAGTGGAGGAGTGGGCGGTTGACGGCGGGGGCGTCTTCTCGCGCACAATCCCTCCATGTCCGAGCGCATCCCCACCTATGCCGAGTTCTGGCCGTACTACCTCCGAGAGCACTCGCTGCCGGCCACGCGCTGGCTGCACTTCCTGGGCACCTCGCTGGCTACGGGGCTGGGCGTGGCCGCCGCGGTGACGGGTCGCGTGGAACTGGTACCGGCCGCGCTGGTGGCCGGCTACGGCTTCGCCTGGGCCAGCCACTTCGGTCTGGAGGGGAATCGCCCGGCCACCTTCAAGTACCCGCTCTGGTCCCTGCTGAGCGACTTCCGCATGGCGGGGTTGATGCTGGTGGGGCGGCTGGGGGCGCACCTGGAGCGCGCGGGCGTGGGCGGCGAGCCGGACGAGGCCGCCGCGTTGGTGCCCGTGCCGGTGCGCTCGCGCCGCGACGGGCGCTGAGCCCCTGAAACGACACCGCCCCGGCGCGAGGGCCGAGGCGGTGGGTACTGCGAACCCGGGGGACGAGGCCCCCGGGCCTTGGGGGGGGACTAGTAGTTGGCGATGAGGTAGTCCAGCGCCGCCTTGGCCTGCACCAGGCCGTAGCCGTAGTAGTTGTCACGCCCGGCCGCGCCGAGGTCCTCCGCGGTGGCGGTGAGCGCCTCGCGAACCTGGTCGTTGGTCCAGCTCGGGTTGTAGCTCCACACCAGGGCCGCCACGGCGGACACGTGCGGCGTGGCCATCGAGGTGCCGTCGTAGTAGGCGTAGCCGCTGGCCGGCTCGGTGAACTGGCTCACCACGGTGCCGGACTGGCCCAGCGAGCTGGCCACCAGCGCCTGCCCGTCCTCCTGGCTGAGGCTGATGGAGGGGATGGTGCTGCTCACGCCGTCACCCAGCGTGCCGGCGAAGTTGCCGGAGGCGTTGTTGTAGATGACGGCCGCCACGCCACCGCCGTTCTGCACGTTCATCGTCTTGTCGTAGAAGCTGATGGAGCCGCGCTCGCAGAGCACCACCTTGCCGCTCCAGGCGCCCACGCTGTCGCACAGGCCGCCGTCCACCAGCGCGCCGCTCACGCCCGGGTTGCGGGCCGCGTTGGTGATGTAGCCGCCCTCGTAGCTGGCGCCGTTGACGGTGAGGGTGTTGTCATCCAGCGCGCCCACCGTGGAGCGCACGCCCACGCCGGGGGCGGACACCTCCACCTGGGAGGTGTACTGCGAGAAGCTGGCGATCGTCTTGGTGCTGTCCAGCGCGCCCACCGACATCACCACGTCGTAGGAGGCAGGGTAGCTGTGGCGGTTGTTGCCGTCGTTGCCCGCCGCGGCTACCGAGAGCACGCCGCTGCTGTTGGCGCTCTTGAACGCGTTCTCCTCGGTGCGGTTCTTGAGGCTGCCGCCCAGGGACATGCTGATGACGTTGGCGCCCGCGGCCACGCAGCGGTTGGCGGCGTCCGCCAGGTTGGACGAGTAGGTCCACGAGCAGTCATCGCCGAACACCTTGACGATGTGCAGGTTCACCCCGTTGGGGAGCACGCCCACCACGCCGGTGTTGTTGTTGAGGGCGGCGATGGTGCCCGCCACGTGCGAGCCGTGGTGGCACTTGTCGGTGTCCCAGCCCGTCGGGTAGCCGGTGACGCCGCTCGTCTGCAGGTCCTCGTGGCCCATGTAGAAGCCCGAGTCGATGATGCACACCTTGCGGTTGGCGCCCGTCGCGCCCGCGGCCCATACCTGCGGGGCCTGTACCATGTCGATGCCGTAGGGCGTGCTCTGCGCCATCAGGTGGCGCTTCGCGTCCTCCTCCACGTACTCCACCTTGCCGCTGGCCTCGAGGCCCTTGAGCGCCTGCTCCGGCAGCACGGCGGCGACGGCGTTCTGCTCGCGCAGGTCGACCTTCACCTTGCCGCCCGCGGCCTCCACCATGGCGCGGCCGTTGCCGATGCCATCCTTGAACTTGATGATGTAACGACCCTCGCTGGCGGCGGCCTGGGCGAGCGCGGGCAGCATCACGGCGGCGAGCATCGTCGACTTCCAGTTCATGCGGCTCATATTCGAAGCACCTCGGATGGGTGGACTGCGGGGGGTGTAAACCGTGAACAACTGGTTTCTCTGGAACCACTTGCCTTATGAGCAAGGTCGGTGCCAACCCGGACGCCTTTCCCTCCCGCGAGGGCCTCGTCCTTCTAAAGTCTTGAATGTTGAAAGAAAATTACTGCCCGAAAGGAATCTGGAGCGAGAAAATGTAAAGATTCCTGACGTTCTCGGGGGCCGATGGAGTGTCTTCTTCTCGGACAGTGTCCTGATTTCGGACAGTCCCGGGGCGAGGGAGAGGAGGCGCTACCCGCACGGAGGCTGGCGCGGGAGGCGGAGGGTGAAGGTGGTGCCCTCCACGGTGGAGGAGCTCACCTAGACGTCGCCGCCGTGGGCGAGGGCCACCTGGCGGACGATGTAGAGGCCCAGCCCCACGCCGCGGGTGGCAGCCTTGCCGGTGGTACCGCGGCGGAAGGGCTGGAAGAGCGAGTCCCGCTGGGCAGGGGGGATGGGCTCGCCCTCGTTGTGGACGGAGAGGAGCAGCTCGGGGCCGGCCTCTCGCACCGCCAGCCGCACCGGCGTATCCGCGCGCCCGTGCTGGAGCGCATTGACCACGAGGTTGCCCACCGCCTGCTCCAGGCGATCCGCGTCCCAGCAGCCCCCTGCCTCTCCCTCCAGCTCCAACTCCAGCCGGCGGCCCGGCCAGGCCACCCGCAGCTCCTCCAGCGCCCGGTGGCAGATGTCGTACAGGGAGGCCCGCTCGAAGTGGACGGGCAGGCCGTTGCCCAGGCTGCTGCGCGCGAAGTCGAGGATGTCGCCGAGCAGCCGCGCCATGCGGCCCGCGCTGGTGCGGATGCGCTCCACCGCGCGCAGGCCTGCCTCGCCCAGCCCCTCCTGGCGCTCGAGGAGGTAGGCCGAGGCGGTGATGGCATGGAGGGGATTGCGCAGGTCGTGCCCCACCATGGCCATCAGTTGCTCGCGCAATGCGGCGGTGCGGCGCAGCTCGTCCTCCTCCTGCTTCTGGGCGGTGATGTCCACCAGCACGCACCCCAGCCCCAGCGCCTCGCCGCTCTCGGTGAGCACGGGGTAGAAGTGGCCCAGCCAGGAGCGCGGCGGTCGGGAGTCGGAGGCGCGCCGGCTGTGGTACTCGTGGTCGAGCACCGGCTCATGGGTGTGGAGGACGTGGAGGAAGAGGGGCTCGAAGTGGTCGGCCACCCAGGAGGGCACCACCTCCCGGAAGGTGCGCCCCAGGTGCGCGGCCACCGGATGGCCGTTGACCCGGGCCAGCATCTCGTTGATGCGCACATAGCGCAGCTCCCGGTCCAGGAAGGCGATGCCCACCGGGGCCACCTCCAGCAGGGTGTCGAGCTGGGCCAGCGAGCGCTGGGCCTCGGCCCGGGCGACGCGCTCGCGCTCGGCCAGCTCCGCCCGGGTGTGGACGTAGAGGGTGATGGCGTGCATCACCCGCTGGTCGATGGCCGCGTCGAGCAGCGCCAGCTCGCCGAGGCTGGGGTATGGCTCCTCCAGCAGGCGTCGGAGGATGCAGCCGCGCAGCAGTCCGTACTCCAGGGCCAGCTCCCCGGGCTCGTGGCACTGCGCCATCAGCTCCAGGGGATGCTCGGCGCCGAGGGGTTCCGGCGACGCGTGAGGGCAGTCCAGTTGGGGCTCCACCCCGGCCGCCAGCCGCTCGATGAGCTCCGGGAGGTACTCCCCCAGCGCCGGCCCGTGATGGGTGTCCGGGCGTCGCTCCCGCACGGCCTGTTCCCAGTCCATGAGGATGCGCTCCCGGTTCCGGCGGAGGAACTCCGCCAGCCGGCTGATTCCACCCGCTTCCGGGCTGTGAGCCCGGCCGGCTCGTGGTGGCTCCTGCTCCTGCATGATGCGCCCCCCCGAAGGCTGCCCTCCCGCCACGGGGCTGAAGCTGTTCATCCTCCGGGTGGGGGGCCTCGTACCCGCGTCCGAGAAGAGGACGCCCGCCTGGGGGTGGGGCGGGCCGGGGCTCCGGGGCTCGTCGGGTCCCTCCCAATGGGGAGGCGGGGTGGGAGAAAGGTCCTCCCGAGAGAGCAGGTGGGGTTAGGTTGAGAGGACGATGAGCACGCTCCTCCTGACCCGCACCGACGTCATCCGTCACATCGATGCCCTCCTCCTGCTCTCCGAGATGCGCGAGGCCTTCCGCCTGGACGCGGAGGCGCGCTCGGTGGTGCCACAGCGGGCCCGGGCTCCCCTGCACGCGGAGGGCACCGCGCAGGTGCTCTTCCCCGGCAGCCTCCCGGGCCTGCCCGCCTGGTCGGTGAAGGTACACGCGAAGTTCCCCGGCAACTCTCCGGCGATTCAGGGGGTGGTGCAGCTCCAGGACTGGGAGACGGGGGCGCTGCTGGCGGTGATGGACTCGGGGCACCTCACCGCGCTGCGCACGGGGATGGTGGGGGCGCTGGCGGCGGACGTGCTGGCCCGGCCGGAGGCCTCTCGGGTGGCGCTCATCGGAGCGGGGGCGCAGGCGTCCATGCAGCTCAAGAGCCTGCGGTTGGTGCGCAGCCTCACGCACGTGCGCGTCTACGACACCCAGCTCACCCGGGCGACGGAGTTCGGCACGCGGATGTACGAGGCGCTGAAGCTGCCGGTGCGGCCGGCCCTCTCGGTGGAGGAGGCGGTGGAGGACGCGGACATCGTGGTGACGGCCACCTGGTCGCGCGAGCCTTTCCTCTACCCGGGGATGTTGCGTCCGGGCACGCACGTCACCACCCTGGGGGCGGACGAGCCGGGCAAGGCCGAGTGCTCGGCGGAGCTGCTGCGGCAGGGCACCTTCTTCTGCGACAACCGGGCGTTGGCGGTGGCCATGGGGGCGCCGGCGGGAGTGGGGCTGGGCGAGGAGGTCATCCACGCGGAGCTGGGCGAGGTGCTGACGGGGCGGAAGGAGGGGCGCACTTCGCCGGAGCAGCTCACCGTCTTCGGAGCAGTGGGGCTGCCCTTCCAGGATCTGGTGGCTGCCTGGCACGTCTACCAGGGGGCGCTGGGAGACGAGTCGGTGCAGCGGGTGGACTTCCAGGCATGAAGAAGGGGGGCCCGTGGCGCCGGCTGGGCCTGACGAGGCCGGAGCTGCGCGCCTGGGCCCTCTATGACTGGGCGAACTCGGCCTACGTCACTGTCATCATCAGTGTCCTCTTCCCCATCTACTTCGGCCAGGTGGCGGCGGAGGGGCTGGTGCCGCGCGAGGCGACGGAGCGCTTCGCCCTGGGCAGCGCGCTGGCGCTGGGGGTGGTGGCGGTGCTCTCTCCGGTGCTGGGGGCGCTGAGCGACCGGGCCGGCATCCTCAAGCGGTTGTTGGGGGGCTTCGTCGCGCTGGGGGTGGTGTGTACGGCGGCGCTGGGCGCGGTGGGGCGGGGGGACTGGCTGCCGGCGCTCGTCTTCTTCGGGCTGGGCAACGTGGGCCTGACGGGCAGCCTCGTCTTCTATGACGCGCTCCTGCGCCACATCGCCCGGGACGAGGAGCTGGATCGGACGAGCACGGCGGGCTACGCGCTGGGCTACCTGGGCGGGGGACTGCTGCTGGTGGTGCATCTGGCGTGGGTGCGGTGGCCGGGGTGGTTCGGCCTGCCGAGCGTGGAGGTGGCCTACCGGCTGGCCTTCGTGAGCGTGGCGGTGTGGTGGCTGGGCTTCTCGCTGCCCCTCTTCCTGCGGGTGGAGGAGCCCCGGCCCGCGGCGTACACCGGGCAGCCCCCGGTGGTGTCCTTCCGAGCGGCCTTCGCCCAGCTCCGCGATACCTTTGGCGAACTACGCCGCTACCGCCAGGCGCTGTGGGTCATCCTCGCCTATCTGCTCTACAGCGACGGCATCGGCACCATCATCCGCCTGTCCGCGCTCTACGCCACGGAGCTGGGCATCCGCTCGGAGGCGCTCATCCTCTCCATCCTGCTCACCCAGGTGGTGGGCATCCCCTCCACGCTCCTCTTCGGGAAGGTGGCCGCGCGCACCGGGCCCAAGCCGGCGCTGCTCTTCGCCCTGGTGGTGTACGCGGGGGTGTGCGTGCTGGCCTGGTTCATGCGTACCGCGTGGCACTTCTTCGCCCTGGCGCTGCTGGTGGGGCTGGTGCAGGGAGGCAGCCAGGCGCTCAGCCGCTCCCTCTTCGCGAGGCTGGTGCCTCGGCACAAGGCGAGCCAGTTCTTCGGCTTCTTCAGCGTCTTCGAGAAGTTCACCGCCATCCTCGGGCCGGCGGTGTTCGCCGCCACCGCGCGCCTCACCGGCTCGAGCCGCACCGCCATTCTCTCCCTGGTGTTCTTCTTCCTCGCCGGGGCGGGGGTGCTCGGCCGGGTGGACGTGGCCGCGGGGGTGCGCGCGGCGCGCGAGGCCGAGGCGCGGGCCCGTGGGCAGGACTAGTCGCGGGAAATCTCCCGGGGGGCGAAGAAGAGGCTGTCCGGCCCGTGGTTGAGGTGTACCTCGTCGGCCACCACCTCCCGCACGTCCTCCAGCGGCACCGCGTAGTCCTTCTTCGTCCAGAGGAAGCCCTTCTCGACGATGAGCTCCTCCTCCCGCACCTCCACCACCTGGCCCAGCTTCTCGCCCCGGTGGGTCCACACCCTCATACCCGCGCGCAGCTCCGAACGCTCCACCATGGACTGCCTCTCCTCTTCCTGTCTGCGTGGGCGGACTCGCCCCGGAATTCCAAGCTAGGGATGGGGGCCGGCCGCGTCACCGGGCGACCTGCCGGGCGGGTGCGGAGCGTTGGACGGTGCGCATCTTCTGCGAGTGCGAGGAGGTGTCGATGATGGTGGGTTTCATGGCTTCGCGGAGGGGGAGGTGGGTGCGGATTCTCGCGGGGGCGAGCCTGGTGGTGGGGGGGCTGGCGTCGGGCTCGGCGAAGGGGCGGAAGGTGGCGCTGGTGGGGGTGGTGCCCCTGCTGGCGGGCGTCTCGGACGTGTGCCTGCTGGGCCCTCTCTTCGGCCTGCCGCTGCGGGGGGAGGCGATCCGCCGGCAGGTGGGCATCCTCGGCGAGGACGAGCTGCTACCGCACCCGCCGTTGTCCGAGGCGGAGCAGCCCGTGCTGTTGCACTAGGTGGCTAGTCCTCCACCCGGAAGGGGATGGAGAGGGTTCCGAAGGGCTCTCCGGTGTGGGCATCCACCAGCCGCGCCTGGAGGGTGACGCGCGCCTCGCGCTCGCCCACGTCCTGGAAGTAGAGGAAGCCGGAGATGATGCCGCCATTCTCCAGGGTGCCCTCGGGGAGGGCACGCCGCAGCATGTCCCGGGTGGGGAGGGGTTCCATGGTGCGAGGGGGGTAGTAGCCGTAGGGCGGGTAGAAGGGGCCGTAGAAGGAGCCCCACCAGGGGTCCCAGAAGGGTTGGTAGAAGGAGTCGTCCCAGACGAGGGGGCTCCACGGGTAGCCGAGCCCGGGGTAGCCACCCCAGGACCAGCCGAGGCCCACCCCGAAAGAGGGCCCCTGGAGGCCGGAGCCGCCCACCGCCAGCCCCTCGCGGTGTACCTGGAAGGGGGAGAGGGCGGCATAGGAGAAGCGCGAGTCGCCCACGAGTTCGAAGTTCTCGTAGGCGAGGCGGAGCGGCCGGCCGCTCTGGTTCTCCAGTCGCACGAGCACCGGAGTGACGAGGGACTCGAGGTTGGAGGGCCGGCCCTTCCAGACATTGGGCTCGGCGACCAGGCGGACGCCGTGGGCCTCGGCCACGGCCTTGCCGGCGGCGGTGGTGGGCGTGGAGGGAAGGGGTTGGAGCTTCGTCTCGGAGAGGCAGCCCGCGGCGAGCAGCAGGGCCGAGAGCGCCAGCCAGAGGGGGCGCATGGGGGAGTCTCCTTGGGCTAGGGGGAGGAGGCGGGCTCGGTGGGGAAGGTGCCGCGCCAGGAGGAGCCGAGCAGCGCCTCCCAGTCCTGGGCGCGGGCCCAGTTCTCGAAGGTGTGCCAGCCGACGTCGGGGAAGTCGCGCCGGAGGGCGGCGATGTCGGCGTGGTAGCCGACGCGGTCGAACCACTCGTACATGCGCCCCATGTCCTCGCGGCGGCCGTAGAGGGCCTCGAGGGGGAGCTCGTGGTAGTGGACCTTGCGGCCGCTCACGTAGGAGATGAGGGCGGCGGCCTGCTCGCCCGTCACCTCGTCGGAGGCCACCTCGATGCGCTGGCCGAGGAACTGCTCGGGCCACTCCAGCACCCGGGCGCAGAAGGCGGCGAGGTCCGCCATGGGAATCATCTGCAGGCCGCGGTGGCGGGGGAGGGCCATGGACAGGACGCCCTGGGCGAGCCCTTCCGTGAAGGAGGGCCCGAGGAAGTTCTCCATGAAGAAGACGGGGGCGACGATGGTGAAGGGCAGGCCGCTGCGGAGCAGGAGCTGCTCCACGTGGTGCTTGCTGTCGAAGTGGGGGATGCCGGTGGGGAGGCTGGCGCCGGCCACCGAGGAGTAGAGGAAGTGTGGCACGTGGGCGAGCTGGGCGGCCTCGAGCTGGTGTCGGCCGTGGCGTACCTCGCGCTCGGTGTGGAGCCCGTCGGCGGCGTAGGGGGTCGCCATGGCGAAGAAGGCATCCACGCCCTGGGCGGCGCGGCGGAGCGAGTCCTCGTCCTCGAAATCACCGGGGAAGAGCTCGGCCCCGCGCAGCTCGAGCTCCCGGGCCTGGGGCGAGTCGGGGTGGCGGGTAAAGGCTCGCACGAGGTGGCCCCGCTTGAGCAGGAGGCGGGCGAGGGCACCGCCCTGGTTGCCGGTGGCGCCAGTTACCAGCACGGTGAGGGGTTTGAACATGCGACACCTCCGGGCGGAAGGACTTCTCCTTGCTCAATGTGGGGCCGGAGTGTGCGCGGGGCGATGGTGGGAGGAGGGGCCGGGGCGGAGGGCAGGCAGGGGGCCTGGGAGGGACTGGAGTGGGGGAGGGCTCGCCCGGTGGGCCGGGGGGCTCGGCTTGTCAGCATCCTCATACAAAGTGTCTGACACCTTCACTGTCACCCTGAGCGCAATCCCTCACCCCAGCCCTCTCCCCCATACGAAGTGTCTGACACCCCTTTTGGTGTCTCCTGGAGCTGGTGTCTCCTGGAACAAATCCGCCGCGGCCCCTGTCCGCTGGCTGGCACCTGCGCCACGACATGCGACCGAGGCACGATGCAGCCACCGTGGCAGCGCCTAGATTCCCCGGGACAGGAGAGCCGGTGCGTCGCGGGGCGCCAGGCTCGCCCTTCCCAGCGGAGAGTGGAACATGCCGGACTGCAGATCACTGCTCGGTGCTGGACTCGTGGTTGGCCTGCTGCTGGCCTCCCCCGAGGCGGAGGCGCGCTTCGGCAAGCGCTCTCCTCCCAGCGAGCCGGGGAATGGTGGCGAAAAGCAGAGGGAGCCGTCCCCTCCTCCCAAGTCGGACGACTCCCTCGGCGCCAACAACGGGATGCACTGCCCGCAGGGAGGGTCGGTCCAGGATCCGGTCTGCTCCTACAAATATGAACCCAGGCCATATACCCCCGACACCAGCGCACCGACACAGGACAGGTCGGAGGCCCGGGCGGTGGCTCGCGCCAGAGACTCCGGGCTTCCCTCCACGCTGCGGCTGAACGCCGATGGCGGAGGGATGGGCCATGGCGCGGTGGTGGGCGTACTGCTGGGGGTGGAGCGAGGGTGGCTGGGCCTGAGCGCCCGCGCCTCGTTCCTGGCGCTGCCCGACGACGAAGGCTCTCAGCAGACGGACAACATCAGCCTGATGGAGGCGCACCTCACCGTTGCGCTGTGGTCCTCCCAGAACGTGCGGCTGCGCATGGAGGGCGGCCTGGGGCACGCCCGTGCCCCGGACCTCCACATCCTAGGCCCCAGCCTCGCCACCTCCCTGAATGCGACACTGGTGTCCGGGCTGGACTTCGAGGCGCGTGCACAGGCGGTGCCCCTGCCCTACCGGCAGCTCGACGCGCAGGCAGGGCTGGCGCTGCGCACCAACGAGTTCTCCCTGCGCGGCGGGTGGCGGACGCTGGTGCTGGACGATGCGGGCCTCGTGGACGGCGTGCGCCACGTGGATGTCCTGTCCGGTCCCTATCTCGGCGTGGGCCTGTCCTTCTGAGCTGTCCCACCGGGTTCCCCTCCCAGCACGGTAGCGGCGCTCGGACTGCGCGCCACCGCCACGGCCATCGGCCCCTGGGAGCACTATTGCGCCTTGAGGTGCTCCGGGCGCAAGCCGGGCTCGAAGAGGGCGGACACGACGCCCGCCGGATCCTCGATGACGCAGAAGCGACCCGAGGGCCCCACGATGCGGATGTCGCCCCGCACCTTGCCGCCCATCCGCTTCACCTGCTCCAGGCTCTCCTCGAGGTTCTTCACCGTGATGTAGATGAGCCAGACTGGTGGGAGGTCGGC
>QKJM01000808.1 GCA_003249315.1 Archangium sp. | reverse complement strand
GTCCCATCGGGGTCCGTCGCGGTGAGGCCCAGCGTCACCGGCTGGCCACCATCGGCCAGGGTCGCGCTCTGCCAGACGCTCTCGATTCGGGGCGCCACCTTGACGCGCGGCGTGTCGCCGGTCTGGAGGACGAGCAGGCCCATCTGCTGGCCCCCGCGTCCGTCGGACACCAGCACCTGGAAGGAGCAGAGGCCGCTGGCGGGCAGGGTGGCCAGGGTGAAGACGGGCGAGGCGCTCATCGCATCGTCGAACGCGCCCGCGCAGCCGGTGTTCCAGGCGTAGCCCAGGGTGTCTCCATCCGAGTCCGAGACGTTCACGGAGAGCTGCGTCGTCCCACCGGCCGCCAGCCGCGTGGACGTGGCCTGCATGGTGTGAACCTGCGGCCAGGTGTTGAAGCCCACCGACAGAGAGGCGCTGCCGGAGGCCCCGTTCTGCTGCACGCTCACCTCGAAGCTCATCGAGGTGCTCGTCCCCTTCTCGTCCGTCACCTCCAGGCGGAGCTGCTGCACGCCCTCGGTGGCGGGCGCCTGCCACGAGGTCGCCGCGGAGGCGGGGGCGCTGAAGAGGCCCGCGCTCGCCGTCCAGGAATAGCTCAGGGCATCGCCATTGGCGTCGCTCGCGGTGGCGGTCAGGGTGATGGAGCCACCCGGGCCCACCGTGTTGGAGGACACGACGAGGGAGTCGATGACCGGCGCCACGTTCTGGTACGGCGGCGGCGTGCCCACCTGCTGCAGCGTCAGGGCGACGCTCACCGTGGCCCCCGCGCCGATGGAGAGCGGGGCCGACTGGCCCTGGTAGAGGACCGTCGAGGCCGCGTCATACGCGAAGGCCTCGAAGACGCGCTCGGTGCCCGCGGGGATGTTTCCGAGCGTGCCCTGCCACGCGCCCCCCACCTGGAGGAGCTCGGTGCTCAGGGGCGCCGGGATGCCGGGCCCTCGAACCTCGACGCGCACTCCCGTTACGTCCGCGCTGGCGAGCCCCTGGGGAATCGTGACGCGAACCTCCGCGCTCGCGCTCTGCTGCGAGGCGGTCTCCTTTCCACAGCCGGCCGACACGGATACGAGCAGCAACGCGACCGTGTATGCGACGGTCCGCCTGCACCAACTCCACGATGACATGGTTTGCCTCCTGGCATTTCCAGCGGTCGATTCGAACCCCCTTATCGACGGCTTTGCCGGGAACTACCACAGGGGGCGGTTATCCCGGGACGCCAAAGACTGCCATCCGTGCGCCACGCGCCGTGTGGGCGGCGAGCCGCCTAGGTGGGAGAGGCGGGCTGCATGCCGTATGTCTTGAACTTTTCGAGCACCACGGCCATCTCCGCCGCGTCGAGCAGCACCGGCTCGCCCACCTGGAGCGCGCGCCAGTACATGGCCGCGAGCGACTCCACCTCCACCGCGAGGGAGAAGGCCCCGGCGAGGTGGCTGCCCACGGCGATCATCCCGTGGTTGGCCAGGAGGCAGGCCTTGCGCCCCTCCAACGCGGCGAGCGCGTGCCTCGACAGCTCCTCGGTGCCGAAGGTGGCGTAGGGGGCGCAGCGGATGTCCGTGCCGCCCGCCTTGGCCACCATGTAGTGGAAGGAGGGGATGGGGCGATGCAGGCACGCCAGCGTGGTGCAGAACATGGCGTGCGTGTGCAGCACCGCCCCCACCTCGGGTCGCGCCGCGAGGATGTCCCGGTGGAAGCGCCACTCCGACGACGGAAGGCGCCTGCCCTCGTGGTTGCCGTCGAAGCGCATGAGGACGATGTCCTCGGGCAGCAGCCGCTCGTACTCCATGCCCGTGGGGGTGATGAGGAAGCCTTCCTCCACGCGCTGGCTGAGGTTGCCGCTGGTGCCCTGGTTGAGCCCGGTGGCGTTCATCCTCCGGGCGGTGGAGATCATCGCCTCGCGCAGGGCCAGGTGCGCTACCGGGCTCACCGATGGGCTCTCCGCTCGGGGAAGAGGGAGAGCAGTCCTTCGGTGGAGGCCGGGCACACCCCGCGCTCGGTGACGAGCGCCGTCACCAGCCGTGCGGGCGTCACGTCGAAGCCGTAGTTGGCCACGGCGCTGTCCTCGGGCGTCACCCGCACCGTCACTATCTCGCCCGAGGCGGTGCGCCCCGTCATCTCGCTCAGCTCCCGGCCGTCGCGCTGCTCGATGGGGATGTCGCGCACGCCGTCCTCGAGCGTCCAGTCGATGGTGGGCGAGGGCAGCGCCACGTAGAAGGGCACGCCGTTGTCCTTCGCCGCGAGCGCCTTGAGGTAGGTGCCAATCTTGTTCGCCACGTCCCCGCGCGAGGTGGTGCGGTCCGTGCCGACGATGCACAGGTCCACCTGTCCGTGCTGCATGAGGTGGCCGCCCACGTTGTCCGCTATCACGGTATGGGGCACGCCGTGCTGTCCGAGCTCCCAGGCGGTGAGGCTGGCGCCCTGGTTGCGGGGGCGCGTCTCGTCCACCCACACGTGGACGGGGATGCCCGCGTCATGCGCGAGGTACACCGGCGCGAGCGCGGTGCCCCAATCCACGGTGGCCAGCCAGCCCGCGTTGCAGTGGGTGAGCACGTCGAGCCGGCCCTGGCGCCCCTTGCGCTCCCACGCGGCCTCCAGGAGCTTCAGCCCGTGCTCGCCGATGGCGCGGTTGATGGCCACGTCCTCGTCGCAGATTTCGGCCGCACGTCGCCAGGCCGCCGCCACGCGCTCCGAGGAGGGAAGGGGGGCGAGCATCTGGCGCATCTCATTCAGCGCCCAGAGCAGGTTCACCGCGGTGGGCCGGGTGGCTCGCAGCACCGTGAAGGCCCGCTCCAGCGCGCCGTCCGAGGCGTCCTCGAGCAGGGCGAGGCAGAGGCCATAGGCCGCGGTCGCGCCGATGAGGGGGGCGCCGCGCACCCGCATGGAGCGGATGACGTGGGCGGCCTCCTCCAGGGTCCGAAGCTGGAGCGTCTCGAAGGCGTGAGGCAGGCGCGTCTGGTCGATGATGCCGACGGTGCGGCCGTCGGATTCGAGCCAGATGGAGCGCATGGGCTGGCCGCGAACCCTCATGACTTCAGCACCCGCCCGGCCACCGCGTCGAGCCGCGCCAGCACCTCGGGATCTCGAGCCTCGGGGGCGGTGATCAGCGCCGTGTCCAGCACGTGCTGGCACCCCTGCCGGCAGGGGCCCTGGCGCTGGGCGAGCAGCGGCACCACGTTCTTCACCAGGGCGCGGGCCCGGCCCGCGTTGGCTGTCAGCGTGGCGACGACCTGCTGGACGGTGACGGCGTCATGGTCCGGGTGCCAGCAGTCGAAGTCCGTCACCATGGCCACGGAGGCGTAGCAGAGCTCCGCCTCGCGGGCGAGCTTGGCCTCGGGCATGTTCGTCATGCCGATGACGCTGCAGCCCCAGCTCCGGTACAGCTCGCTCTCGGCCAGCGAGGAGAACTGCGGGCCCTCCATGACGAGGTAGGTGCCGCCGCGCTCGAGGGTGATGTCGAGGCCCTCGCAGGCGCTCGCGACGGCGTCGCCGACGCGCGAGCACACGGGCTTCGCCATGGAGACGTGAGCCACGCAGCCGGTGCCGAAGAAGCTCTTGTTGCGGGCGAAGGTGCGGTCGATGAACTGGTCGACCAGCACGAAGGTGCCTGGGGGGAGCTCCTCTCGGAGGCTGCCCACCGCGGAGAGGGAGAGGAGATCCGTCACCCCGGCGCGCTTGAGGGCGTCGATGTTGGCGCGGAAGTTGATGTCGGAGGGGGCGATGCGATGGCCGCGGCCGTGGCGGGGGAGGAAGACCACCTGGGTGCCCTCCAGGGTGCCGAAGCACAGCTCGTCCGAGGGCTCGCCGAAGGGGGAGGAGACCTTGCGCCAGGTGACATCCTTGAGGCCCTCCATCTGGTAGAGGCCGCTGCCGCCGAGGACGCCGATGACGGGAGGAGACGAGGGTGACATGGGGCTCCTGAGAGGTGAGTGGGAACATGCCGCGAGCCGGCTCGCATCCTCATCTTCCCGTCTGACGCTCCGGAGGAAAACAGGAAAGGAGGGGTCCCCCTCGCCCTCGGGTGCGTGGCTCGTGGGCGGGCGGGCGTCCTGGGGAGCGGATTCCGGCCGGGCGGTCATCTCGGGTTCTTCGATGGCCACGCCCGTGGCATGCGCGCCCGTGATGCGGTCGTGGACCCTGGTCACGCCTTCGAGTCATTCGACATGGGACGGCGAAGGTTGGCGCTCGGGCTCGAGGGGGCGCTATTTCTTGAAGAGATCGAACACCGACACCTGGACGCACCGGTACTCACAGTAGAGTGGATTGTAGTAGCTGTAGCGCTTGGCGGAGCCAATATATTGTTTGCAGATGGGACAGACGC
>QKJM01000132.1 GCA_003249315.1 Archangium sp. | reverse complement strand
ATCCGGCCGCTCGCGCCCGAGCGCCATCTGCAGCATGGGCCCGTCGAAGGGCAGGGCCCCCGAGTGGTTGGCCACCAGCAGTACCGGCCCGGCTGGTACGTGGCTGGCTCCCTGCACCGATACCCTCCAGTAGCGCTCGTAGAGGAAGTCCTGCACCGGACGGAGGATGCCCACCAGCGACGCATCCTTCCCATACTCGTCTGTGGTCGTCCCCCCGCCCACGCCGATGCCCGTGAGCGTCGCGCTCAGGAGTCCCTGGGCCGAGGCCAATGTCCTGCCGAACCGCTCGCTCGCCAGCGCCTGGAAGGCGATGTCCTTCACCAGCGACATCAGCCCCGAGAGCCTGTCTCCCAGTCGGGACGGCTCGGCCCCCGGAGACTGCGCCGTGAAGAAGGCGTCCGTACCGCTGCTCGCCGCCAGGGCGGGCGCCAGCGCGGCTGCCACCTCCACCTCGATGCGGGCCTCCTCCATGGCCTCGCTCTCGGTGTAGGGGGCGTACTCGTCCTGGCTCGCGTCCAGCACCTCCACGACCGCTTCTTCCTCGAACCCGGGGACGGCGACCGGCCCGCTATCGATGTGGCCTCCAAGCGTCTTCTCGAGCTCCCGCAGCGCCTCAGCGGCCTCCTCCACCTGCTCCAGGAGTTCCTCCTCCTCGGGAGTCTCCGGCCCCACCACCTGCGGCACGGGCTGCTCCAGCACCGGCGCCTCCGGCGGCATGGCGGGCGCGGCTGGCTCCCTGAGCGCCATCGGCTGCTCGACGAGCGGCCTCTCTTCGGCCCGAGGCCGTGGCGTCTCGGTGGCCATCGTCGGCACTGGCATCTCGAGCTGGCGCTCTGGGGCCATTTCGGAAGCAGGGACTCGCGTCTTCGGAGCCGCGACCTTCTTCGCGGCGGCCTTCGGGGGCTTCGGAGCCGTGGCCTTCTTCGGAGCCGCGGCCTTCGGAGGCTGAGGCTTCGGAGCCGGGGCCTTCTTTGCCACCGAGGTCTTCGGAGGCTGAGGCTTCGGCGCCGAGGCCTTCTTTGCCACCGAGGTCTTCGGAGGCTGAGGCTTCGGAGCCGTGGCCTTCTTTGCCGCCGGGGCCTGCTTCGCCGCTAGAGCTTTCCTGGCGGTGGGAGCCTTCTTCGGAGCTGCGGCCTTCTGCGCGGAGGGAGCCTTCGCGGCCTTGGGCGCCGTGGCCCTGGACTCCGAGGGGCGGTTGGCGGCGCCCCGCTGGAACGGATCATTCCCCAGCACACCCTTGGTGGCCATGAATCAACTCCTCCGCATTGCCGCCACGGCATCCCGGGCGTGGTACATGGGGACGAAGCCGAGTTCTTCCTCGGCGTGCTCACCGTCGGCGACCCATCCATAATGCATGTAGTCGAGCAGGGCGGCGGGGTACCCCGACACGCCCAGGGTGCTCACGGTCTGCAGGGCCGCACGGTAGAGCGGTTCGGGAAGAGGGAGCGGCTGGGCGCCCGCCAGTCGGATGAGGCCGGAGAGGGGCAGCACCCCTCGGCCGACGATGTTGAACTCGCCCTCGGCGTTGGCGCTCAGCGAGTGGTAGAGGGCCCGGGCGGCATCGTCCTCGTGGATGGCCTGCCAGAGCGGATCGAACCCCAGCAGCGTGGGCACGACGGGGCGGGACACCATGCGCGTGGTGGGGTTGTCCATCCGGGGGCCGAAGATGGGGGCGAAGCGCAGCAGGATGACCCGCGTCTCCGGGTAGTGATCGCGGAAGGTGCGCACCTGCTTCTCCACCTCGACCCTGTCGGAGACGAAGCGGCTGCCGGGACAGCCGGACAGGGGCGTCTCCTCGGGGAGCAGGGCGGGGTGCTGGCGGCGCGCGCCGTAGACCGCGGTATGCGAGGGGACGATCAGCCGCGGAATCCGGACGCGGGCCGCCGCGCTCAGTACCCTCATGGTGCCGATGACCTCCAGCTCGTGGGCCAGGGAGCCGTTGCGCACCGGGCCGGAGAGGAAGGCCAGGTGGTAGAGGGCATCCACCGACAGCTCCGAGAGGGCGTCGGACAACTCGCTCTCGGCGTCGTGGCGCGTGAGATCCACGCGGTGGAAGTCCACCTTGCCACCGGCGGGCTTGGCCACGTCCAGCACCTGGATGCTCTCCACATCGGGGTCGCGCTCCAGCAGCGGCAGCAACAACCGGCCTAGATCGCCGGCTGCGCCTGTCACCGCGACGCGCAGCCCCCCCTTGCTCGCCTGTGTCGCTTGCATACGGAAGAGCGCGTGATAGCCCAGATCCCCTCCCGTTGTCAGCCGTGGGTTGTCGGAGTTACTGGCCAACTTCCCAAGTGACGCGCATGATGTGACCTCTCATGACCCGTATCGCTCGCCTCAGTGACGTCCTCATCAACAAGATCGCCGCCGGCGAGGTGGTGGAGCGCCCGGCCTCGGTGGTGAAGGAGCTGGTGGAGAACTCCATCGACGCTGGATCGCGCACCATCCGGGTATCGCTGGAGCGCGGGGGCCTGGGGCGCATCACCGTCTCGGACGACGGGCACGGCATGGAGGCGGCGGATGCCCGGCTGTGCCTGGAGCGTCACGCCACCAGCAAGCTGCGCGAGGTGGAGGATCTGTTCACCATCCACACCAAGGGCTTCCGGGGCGAGGCGCTGCCGGCCATCGCCAGCGTGTCGCGCTTCACGCTGCACACGGCGGAGCCGGAGGCGCAGGTGGGGACGCGGGTGGTGGTGGAGGGGGGGCAGGAGCCGGAGGTAGAGGAGGCGCCGCCGCGGGTGGGGACGGTCATCTCCGTGGAGGACCTGTTCTTCAACGTCCCGGCGCGGCGCAAGTTCATGCGGCGGGAGTCCACGGAGCTGCAGCACGCGGAGGAGGCGGTCATCCGGCTGGCGCTGGCCCACCCGGACATCTCCTTCTTCGTCCAGCACGGGGGCCAGCAGACCTTCACCAGCCCGGCGAGCCCGGGGGATGCTCGCGAGCGGATCGCCGCGGCGCTGGGGCCGGCGGTACACCCGCACCTGGTGCCGGTGGAGGAGCGGCGGTTGGGGGTGACGGTGACGGGTCACATCGCCTCGCCCGAGTACACGCTGCCCAACGCGCGCGGCATCTACACCTTCGTCAACCGCCGCTACATCCGGGACCGGGGGCTCAACAGCGCCATCCAGCGCGCCTTCCAGGAGTTCCTCGCGGCCGGGCGTCAGCCGGTGGTGGTGCTGTTCATCGACATGGATCCGCGGGCAGTGGACGTGAACGTGCATCCGCAGAAGCAGGAGGTGCGCTTCTCTGACTCGCGGGGCGTGTGCGACACGGTGAATGCCGCCATCATCCGGGCGCTGAAGGCCGCGCCCTGGCTGGGGGCTCCGGGGGAGGGGACGGGGCAGGAGTCGCCTCGGCAGGCGGCCCACTACGCCATGGCGGTGGAGCGCTTCCTCACCCGGGCGCAGGAGGCTTCCTGGGGGGCTCCGCTGCCCGCGGTCCAGGACGCGCCCGGACCCGGATCCGGGTCCGACGCGCCGTCGCCCTTCTCCCTGCCCACGGCGGCGCCGGGGAGCGCCTTCGCGCCGGTGACGCCGCTGCCGCCGGGGCGCTCGCTCGCCTTCGGCCAGGCCCAGCCGCAGCTCAACGAGGCCCCGCCGCCGGGCTACTTCGGCTCTCTGCGCCCCATGGGGGTGCTGGGCGAGCGCTTCCAGGTATGCGAGGGGCCCGGCGGCACACTGGTGGTGCTGGACACCCATGCCGCGTTGGAGCGGGCCCGGCTGATGGGCTTCCAGCGGGCGGTGGAGGCGGAGAAGCCGCCCGTGCCCACGCTCTTCGGCGCCACGGTGGAGCTGCCGGTGGCGGCGGCGAAGGCGCTGTTGGAGGGGCGGGAGGCCCTGGCCCGGTTGGGGATGGAGTTGGAGCCCTTCGGTGGGACGACGGTGGCCCTCAAGGCGCTGCCCTCCTCGCTGGTGGGTGTGGACGCCCGGGCGCTGCTGGAGGCCCTGGCGCGCGCGTTGCCTCCTCCGGGGGCGACGCTGGACGCGGTGAGCCTGGCCGAGGCCGTGCGGGTGCTGGCCTGTCATGCCGCCCGCCATGCCGAGGGCCAGCTCAGTGATGGCAAGCTGCGCGCGCTGTTCGGGGAGTTGGACGCCGCGGACTTCCACCCTCCCTGCATCCACGGCATGGTGGTGGTGCTGGAGGTGCCGCTGCTGGAGCTGGAGCGACGCGCGCTGCGTTCCCCCGGCGGGAAAATTTGACCCTCCCAGCGCCGCTGCTACGGTGCGCCACCACCCTGTAGCACCGGGGCGGACTGACGCGAGGAGGCGCGCATGCGCGGCGTGATCACCCTGCGAGACGTGGTGGCCAACCTGGGCCTGGTGCGC
>QKJM01001015.1 GCA_003249315.1 Archangium sp. | reverse complement strand
CGCTCTCCCTCCTCATACTCGGCATTGTCCTGCCCTCGGGTAGGCGAGTACCGTCAGTCCCCTATGGAAGAGAATCCGCGGGAGAGTGCGCGAGTCTCGAAGCAGGACTTGCAGCGGTGGATGGAGAGACGGAACGGGCCGGCCTGGGCGCGCGTCGTGGTCCAGGTGCCGCTGTTTCTCGGCGCGGCGGTGGCCACAGCGTGGCTGGCGAGCAGGGGTCATCCGGGGTGGATGGGGGCGGTCCTGCTGTGTGGGATCGGGCTGGTGACGTTCTTCCCGGCGCTGCACGAAGCGGGGCACCGGACCGCCTTTCGCCGTGACGCGTTGAACGAGGCGCTCGTGTGGCTGAGCGCGTTCCTGATGTTGCAGGCGCCGAGCTTCTTCCGTGAGTTCCACTGGGAGCACCATCGGTTCACGCAGTCAATCGAGAGGGATCCAGAGCTCGCGGCCGCGCCAGGGCTGATGATGGGCTGGCCGAGGAACCTGGGTATCTACCTGTTCCGTGCGTTGGGGCAGGGCCTGTGGATTGGAAAGGCGATGTTCACCCTGGCCTCGGCGGTGTTGTTCACGCCGGCGCAGTGGGAGAAGGTGTTTCCGTTCGTGCGAGGGAGCCAGCGAAGGCGCGTCCAGTGGGAGAGCCGTGGGGTGATCGTGCTCTGGTGCGCGCTGTTGTTCGGAGGGCTGGGTGGGGTGCCCGGGTTCGGCTATGTGCTGCTGGCGTGGCCGATCGCGCACCTGCTGATGGGGTTGTTCGTGACGCCGGAGCACGCGGGCCTGCCGCTCGAGGGCAGCCAGCTCCACCGCACACGGACCATCCGGTCGAACGCGCTCGTGCGCTTCCTGATGTGGAACATGCCCTATCACGCTGAGCACCACGCCTATCCCGCGGTGGCGTTCCACGGGCTGCCGGAGCTGCACCGAGCGCTGGGGCCGGAGGTGGAGCACGTCGCGTCAGGGTACCTGGCGGTTCACTGGCTCGCGCTGCGCTACGCACTGTTCGGGCCACCTGCGAGCGGAGAGGCGCCCCCTTCGCCCACGGCGACCTCGTGACACCGAGGATTGCTCCACCCATGGAAGCCTCTCACGGCAGGTTCGCCAGGTTACCCTTGCTATCCAGGAGCGCGCCGAGAAGGGTGGGCTGCTCATTGAGGTAGTGGACGCGCAGGTTCGCCGTTGGCACGTCGGCTACATCCAGAGGAAAACGCTGATAGCCGAACGCCCGCTCGATGTGGTGAGCCACCTTGTTCGCGTAGGGCCAGGCCTCGCTGGTTGGATCGAGCTCGAAGGAGAGCTGTGGCGGGGTGGCGGTCTGATCGGATCGAACGAGCTGGGTCGTCGTGTAGACGAGGTACAGCGGCGCTAGAATGCTGATGGCACCTGCCACGCGGGTGACGAGCTGGTCTCCATCTGGCAGGGGGTTCTCCAGATACAAGAGGCAGAACCGGCATGCCGCTTGGTACGCCGGGGTCAGGCTCCCCAGGTTGATGCCGGGAAAGGCGGCTCGCAGGTCGTCCATGAAGGACTTCCACTGCTTCCATCGCAGGGCCTGTTCCCATGCTGCCTCCCATCGTTGATGCTCAGGTGTTCGCTGGTAGGCCGGCACGGACTCTTCGTGGTCGTCTTCCCACGGTGGAAAGCCTGTCGGATAGTAGTGGCGGGCAATGCGGATCAACTCCGTTGCCCTGAGGTCGTTCATCGCCTGAGGACTGGAGAGAAGGCTGGATGGACGGATCTTCTCTCCAGGAGGGAAGCGCAGCTCGAAGCTCCATGACACTTGCTCGGCTTCGTGCGGCTTCAACTCCATGGTGACGACCAACGTTCGGGTCTCGCGGTGGAGGGTGACGTCGAAGGCATGGAGCGCATCGAGATACTTGCCGAATCTCCGAGGAATCTCATCCTGCGCCACACGCCGGACGAGTTCGGAGGCTTGCCGCTCGTCCTCCGATTCGATCAGCGCGTGAAGCGAGCTGCCGAGTTCCGGGTCTGCTCGGTCGTCACCACGACGTTGTCCGAGGTAGTGGGGCAGGTGGATCTTGAACGCCTCCAATCCGCTGACTGCGAGAACCTGGGTGCCGAGCACCTTGGGGAAGGCCTGAATGGGCCGCTTCGCGCCATCAGGACCGACGGCATCAATGAGGAGGGGCTCCGTGAGGGCCTTGTAGGTCTCGCGCGTCATATTCATCCAGGCTCGGTTCCTTGCTTCGATTCGCGCGCCCCTCAGTCGCAATGGTAGGGCACGTTGAAGTGGACGACCTTCACGCCTCGGGTCATGCACTCTCCTACTTTTGCCCCCTTGAGTTTCTCATCGAGCATCAGTCCGTAGAGCTTCTTGAAGTCCCTGCATAGCGTGGCGAGCATGGTTCCAGGATGGGCCTCGGACAGTACCCGGTAGACGGCGCGGTTCGCCATCTCTGCTGCTGCGTCCTGTGCGTCCTCTAGGGAAATGCGCCCTTTCCGCTGGGTGCATAGAGGCAGGCCGACTTCGAACTTGCACGCGGTCGTAGCCCCCGAGTCACCCTGGGTTATGCGGGCATGGATGCAGACGGCTCGCCATCCGCTCGGTTCCCCTGGATCCTCCTCGACGACGGTCGTGAACTCGAAGTGCTCCGGGGTGATTCGCCCTACTACGATATTGCGGCCACTGGCGCACCCGCTCAGCCCCCCGGCTCCCAGCAACAGCAACGAGAGAGCCACCACCATGCGTGGCCACCATATGCACAGTGGAGCTGTCATCTCGGCGTCTCCGAATCCAAGCGTGCAGGGGCAGAATCTCATGGATCGGCCCGCGGCCATCAAGGAGCCGTTCTCTGCACGGCCTCCCGTCGAGGACTCCCTCCACCCCGCTTGAAATACCCCCGCATCTGCCGCAGGCTCCGGTTCTTCACTCCACTCCGAGGACGCGCCCGCGATGCTGCCCGTACTCCTGGCTGTGCTGCTCACCCAGGCCCCGCCCGCCAACCCTCGCCAGCAGGGCGTGCCCATCGGCCAGGGCAAGACGCTTCCCACCGTGCGTCTCACCGCTCCCTCCGGCGGCTGGACGGTGGACCGGATGCTGCTCGTCGAGGGCTCCGTCAGCGATCGCACGATCGATCCGGTGGTCCTCTCCATCAACGGCGATCGCTACTTGATGCGCACCTTCAGCGGGCGCTTCAAGCGGAAGTTCCCCGCGGCCAGCGGCAAGAACGTGGTGACCGTCATGGCCACCAACAAGGCGGGCACCGCTCGCGCCCAGGCCACCAGCTACGCCCGGATTCCTCCCGTACCCCTCAAGGTCATCCTCACCAGCGACACCAAGGGCGTCTACACCGATCTCCACATCTACGAGCCCACGGAGAACAGCGTCACCGAGGTCGAGGACGGCTCGGGCCCGGTGCTGGACGTGCGCAGCATGGGGCACGTCTACTGGGCCAACACGGAGAGCCCCAGCGGCGGCACCTTCTACCTCAACGAGCAGGGGGGCTCCTTCGATGACCCCGCCTACGGCCCCTACCTCTACGTCCACCGCGCACCGCCTCGCGGCGTGTACCTGATCGCCGCCAACTACTGGCCGAGCGGGGACAAGGCCCACACCGTGGCCACCCTCAACCTGGTGCTCTACGAGGGCACGCCGGGGGAGTCTCGTCGCATGGTGCGCGTCCCCCTGGCCACGCCCGGCAGCACGCGCGTGCTCGCCTGGGTGAACGTGCTCGGCGACGGCAAGGCCGAGGTGTACGTGCCCTCGCAGGATCCCGCCCCCAAGCACGCCTCGTGGCCTCGCAACCTGGACGAGGCCGTGAAGTCGCTCACCAGCGGCGGCGTGGACTCGGACTACTGAGGCCCCTTGCACGGCATGCACCTCCTGCCCCTGCTCCTCACGCTCCTGGCGACCCCGCCACCTCCAGAGGCTCGGAACCTGCTCCTGCGGCGCGAACTGGCCCACGTGGCGCTCGCCCAGGTGCGCAAGCAGGATCCTCGATGGCACCCGGAGCAGCGCGACTGCGCGGGCCTGGTGCGCTTCTCCTACCGCGCCGCCTACCGGCGCTTCATCCCCGAGCGCCTGGAGTCTCCCCTCTGGCGCGATGACAAGGGCGAGCCCAGCGACTTCGCCGACGCGGAGACGCTGCTCACACACAGCTTCGTGCCGCTCGGCCGGGACGAGGCCACGCGCGAGTCCCTGCGCACGGGAGATCTGCTGGCCTTCCGGCAGGAGCGCGACTCCGGCCCCATCTTCCACCTGATGCTCGTGGTGCGCCCGGAGGACAAGGCGCACGCTCCCACGCGCGTCGTCTACCACCCGGGCGAGAAGGGCGCCGCCGTACGTACCGGCGTCCTCGAGTCCCTGGCCTCCGAAGCGCCCGTCGA
>QKJM01000089.1 GCA_003249315.1 Archangium sp. | reverse complement strand
TTCACGTGCTCATCGTCGGCAGGACACCGCTCAGGCAGGAGGGCTCGGAGGAGGAGAGAGAGCGTGCGGCGCTGCTGGACAGGCTCTCCTCCCAGGGGGGCAAGGTCCTCTATCGCTGCGTGGACGTCCAGGATGCCGGCACCCTGGCGCGGGTCGTGGAAGAGGTGGAGCGGGAGTGGCGGCAACCGCTGGAGGGCGTCCTGCACCTGGCCGGTAGCTACGAGTTCCGCCTGCTGCTGGACGAGGATGTGTCGAGCTGGCAGCGGAGCATGTCTGGCAAGGTGCGGGGCGGCCTGTGCCTGGCGGCGTTGCTGCGAGACCGCCCCGGTGCGCACTTCGTCGCGTTCTCCTCGCTGCTCGGGTTGATGGGCGCCACCGGCTCGACGGCCTATGCCGCCGCCAATCGTTTCCTCGAATCCTTCTGTGCCTGGCTCGAGCGTCACACCTCCCTTCGCACCTACTGTCTGAGCTGGGGGTTGTGGCACGGCATCGGCCTCAACCGCGACAATCCGTACGAGGACCAGGTCAGTCGGAGGGGCGTGCTCAAGCTGTCGGGCGCGGAAGGGCGGCGGCTGGCGTGCGCCCTCCTGTCTCAGCCTCCCGGGCTCTACTTCATCGGCGTCGATGCCAGCGCTCCGGCCATGCGCCAATGGCGGCGGCTCCCGGAGCCCCGCTCGCTGGAGGTTCCCATCGCCTTGTGGGAGCCGGCTCTCGCCGGCGCGGTCCCGCCAGCCTCCCTGCCGGTGCTGTCCGATGACTTCGGACAGCAGGTCCAGTGCCAGCCGAGCGACGTGCTTCCTCCCACGCCCGAAGAACGGCCCGTGGGGACGCGGCCCGCGGCCCGGGAACCCGTTTCCGGCCAGAGTGCCACGTCGCTCAGCGGTGCTCGCCTGAAGCAGTTGGTACAGGCCGTCTTCCAGGACGTGCTGTCGGAGAGCGTGGACGAGCGGCGACCCTTCCACGAGCTGGGTCTGGGCTCCATCCAGCTCACGCAGATCCACACCCGCTTGCAGCAGGCCCTGGGAAGGAGCTTTCCCCTCACCACGCTCTTCCAGAAGCCCACGCTCGAGGAGCTGACGGAGTTCCTCTCGGGTGAGGACGGAGAGCGGCAGGACGCCTCGGGTCGCTCCGATGTCGCTCCGGTCGTGGAGGGCACCGACCGTCGCATCGCCATCATCGGCATGGCCGGGCGCTTCCCGGGGGCCGAGTCGCTGGAGGCCTTCTGGGCCAACATCCGCGACGGTGTCGAGGCCATCCGGCGCTTCACCCCGGAGGAGCTCGCCTCTGCCGGGCACTCCTCTTCGGTGTATGGGCAGGCGGACTACGTCCCGGTCAGCGGGGCGCTGGAAGACGTGGACAGATTCGACGCCGAGTTCTTCGGCATCAGCGCCCGTGAGGCCGCGCTGATGGAGCCGCAGCAGCGGCTCTTCCTGGAGTGCTGCCATCAGGCCCTGGAGCATGGTGGTCATGCCTCGGTGCCCGAGAGCGTGCGGATCGGCATCTACGCGGGGACGGGTATGAACCTGTACTCGCTGCAGACCTACCTGCTCAACAACCTGAGAGGGGAGGCCGGGCCGGAGGATCCAGTCACCGCGCTTCAGATCGCCATTGGCAACCAGCCCGATTTCGCCGCCACCCGGGTGGCGTATCGGCTGGGGCTGACGGGGCCCGCCCTCAGTGTGCAGACCGCCTGCTCCACGTCCCTGGTCGCGGTCCACCTGGCCTGTCAGGCACTCCTGCAGGGCGATGCCGACATGGCCCTGGCCGGCGCGGCGGCCATCCATGTGCCGCAGCAGACGGGCTACCTCTACCGGGAGGGCTCCATCCTGTCGCGCACCGGGCACTGTCGCGCCTTCGACGCCGACGCGGATGGCACCGTGGGCGGCAACGGCGTGGGGGTGGTGCTGCTCAAGCGCCTGGAGCGCGCGCTGGCGGACGGAGACACCATCCACGCCGTCATCCTGGGCTCCGCCATCAACAACGATGGAGCCATGAAGGTGGGCTTCACCGCGCCTGGCGTGGAGGGGCAGACGCGGGTCATCGAGCAGGCGCTGGACGCGGCGGGCGTACCCGCCGACAGCATCAGCTACATCGAGGCACACGGCACCGGCACCCGGATCGGCGACCCCATCGAATTCCAGGCGCTGAGACAGGCGTTCCGGCGCCGCACCGAGCGAGAGGGCTTCTGCTCCCTGGGCGCGGTCAAGCCGAACATCGGCCACCTGGATAGCTGCGCCGGCATGGCGGGCCTGAGCAAGACGGTGCTCATGCTCGAGCATCGGCGGCTTCCCCCGCTGCTCCACTTCCACAGGCCCAACCCGGTCCTGGAGCTGGAGGGCAGCCCGTTCTACTTCAACACCGAGCTGCGGGAGTGGCCCGCGGGAGACCAGCCTCGGCGCGCGGGGGTGAGCGCGCTCGGGGTGGGGGGCACCAACGCCCATGTCATCCTCGAGGAAGCCCCGCCCCCGGTGGAGCCGCAGGCCACTACCGAGGTTCCCGGCCTGCTGCCGCTCTCCGCTCAGGACCGGGAAGCCCTCATGGCGCTCGCCGGACGGTTCCGGGACTTCCTGCGCCAGGAGCCGCGGGTCCGGCTCGCCGACCTGTTCGTGACGACCTCGCTGGGCCGGAGGCACCTGCGCCACCGCCTGGTGGTGCGCGGGAACACGCCCGAGGCGCTCGCCGAGGCTCTTGATACGTTCCTGAGCGCGCCGGACGCGCCGTCTCCCACGGCACCCTTCTTCCTGGGTGAGATGGCAAGAGGGGGCTCCGGCCCGATGGTGTTCACGTTCGCCGGCCAGGGGGCCCAGTACCATGGCATGGCCCGACGGCTCTACGAGCGCTTCCCCACCTTCCGCGAGGTGCTGGAGCGGTGCGAGCGCTCCCATCGCGAGGTCTGGGGAGAAAGCCTGCTGGAGTGGCTCCTCGCTCCGGAGTCGGCGGACCATCCGGAGTGGACCACCGACAAGGCGCAGCCCGCGCTGTTCGCCTTCGAGGTGGCGCTGGCGCTGCTCTGGCAGGAGCACGGCCTGCGTCCGGATTACGTCGTTGGCCATAGCGTGGGGGAGTACGCCGCCTTCTGCGTGGCGGGAGGTCTGTCCCTGGAGGATGGCCTGTTCCTGACCGCGCTGCGCGGCCGGTTGATGCAGTCACGCACCGCGCCGGGAGGCATGGTCGTCGTTTTTGCCGACCGGGAGGTGGTGGACACCCTCCTGTCGGCCACTCCGGGAGCGGAGCTGGCCGTGGTCAATGGCGAGTCCAATCACGTGCTCTCCGGCGATGAGGCCACTATCGACCATCTCGGGCGCCTCCTGGAGGAGCGGAACATCCAGTGGCGGCGCCTGCCGACGACCCGCGCCTTCCACTGCTCGTTGCTCGAGCCGATGCTGGACGAGCTGCGGCGGCACCTGGAGCAGGTGCGCTTCCAGCCGCTCTCCATCCCGTTGGCCAGCAACCTCGGGGGGGAGCTGCTGCCCGTGGGCTTCGTCCCCGATGCGGACTACTTCCTCCGGCAGACGCGCGAGCCGGCCCGCTTCGACCTGTCCCTGGCGCGGCTCCTCCAGGCCAGCGCCCGGTGCTTCGTCGAGGTGGGCCCGGACTCCGTGCTGACGGTGCTCGGTCGCCGCCAGTTCCCGGAGCAGCTCTGGCTCGCCTCCCAGCGCCGGACCGTCGATCCGGTCGATGCCTTCTTCGCCGCCATGGCGAACCTCCACTGCCGCGGTGTGTCCGTCGATTGGCGGGCGCTGTCCCAGGGTTGTGGGGGGCGCCGCATTCCTCTTCCTACCTATCCCTTCCAACGCAAGTCCCACTGGATCCACGGCCCCGCCATGAGTTCGAAAGCCTCGTCGGAGCAGTCTCCCTCCAATGATCGTGACGTCGTCCTGGAGCACATCCTGGACAAGGTGCGCGAGCTGACCGCTCGCCAGTTGGGACAGGAAGCACGGAGCATCCGCGCGGAAGACCTGTTCTTCGACCTGGGCGCGGACTCCCTGCTCATGGTCAACATGCTCCGAGAGCTGGAGAAGCTCTTCGCCGTCCGCATCGCCATGCGTGAGCTGTTCGAGGAGGCGGACAGTCCGCTGCGCCTGAGCCAGCTCATCCAGTCACGCCTGACGCCGGAGCGCGTCCAGAGCCTGGCGGGAGAGAAGGCCGCGGCTCCAGCCGCTAGCGTACCGCCGTCTCCCGTTCCCGCTCCGACCGCTTCGGCTCCCGCTCCAGTCGCTTCGACCCCGGCCCCCTCGCGGGCCGGGCCTCCGCCGTCGGCCCCGGCGCCCGTGAGGGAGCCATCCCTGGCGCTGAAGCCAGCCGCGCCCGCCCCGGCAGCGGCTCCGGCTCCGGCACCGGT
>QKJM01000683.1 GCA_003249315.1 Archangium sp. | reverse complement strand
CGCAGGTGATGCACTCCTGGCTGAAGCGGCCGTTGGCGGATTCGCAGCGGGCGCAGACGGGGAAGCGATGGCCGGGGGCGGGCTGCTCGTCGAGCGCCAGCGGCTTCTCCCCGTGGCGCTTGAAGCGCTCCACGTGGGCCTCGGGCACCGACATCTCGGGACGCACCTCGCCGGGGCCCGCCATGGACTCGAAGCGGCCACCATCGTGCAGCCTCGACTGTCCCTCGGGTCGGGACTTGTCGCCGCGCGCTTTCTCGAGGTGGAGGAAGCGGTTGAACCTGGACGACATGGCGTTCTCCTCCCTACCCGCCGGAGGCCGGGCGGGTACGTCCCCTGGCCCACTCGCGCAGCCGGGAGATTTCGTCCCGCATGGTGACGGCCAGCGGGTACGTCTCCTGGATGGCGTGGACGAGGTGTTGCTGCCCCAGCTCCGCGTTCTCGGCGAAGGCCTCGTAGAGCCCGGCCACCACCGCTTGCTCTATCTCCGAGCCGCTGAAGTCCGCGGCCAGCTCGGCCAGCGCGTTCAAGTCATAGTGGGCGGGGTTGCGCTTGCGGCGCTTCAGGTGGATGCGGAAGATGTCGCGGCGCTCGGCGGCCTGGGGCAGGTCGATGAAGAAGATGTCGTCGAAGCGGCCCTTGCGCAGCAGCTCGGGCGGCAGGCCGTCAATCCGGTTGGCGGTGGCCACCACGAAGACGGGGGCCGTCTTCTCCTGGAGCCAGGTGAGGAGGGTGCCGAAGACGCGGGCGGTGACACCGCTGTCTCCGCTGCCCGAGGAGGCCACGCCGGCCATGCCCTTCTCGATTTCGTCCACCCACAGCACCACGGGGGCGATGCTCTCGGCGACGTGGATGGCCTTGCGGAGGTTCTCCTCGGAGGAGCCCACCAGGCCGCTGAAGATGCGGCCCATGTCCAGCCGCAGCAACGGCAGGTTCCAGTGCGCGGCGACGGCCTTGGAGGTGAGGCTCTTGCCGCAGCCCTGCACGCCCAGCAGCAGCAGGCCGCGGGGCTCCGGCAGGCCGAACTGGCGGGCGCGCTCGCCGAAGGCGCTGGTGCGCCGGTCCAACCACCGCTTCAGGTTCTCCAGGCCGCCCACGTGGCCCAGGCTCTCCTCGGGCGGGTAGTACTCCAGCAGCCCGCTCTTGCGGATGACCTGTCGCTTCTCGTCCTGGACGCGGCGGATGTCCTCGGCGCTGAGCTTGCCATCATGGGCGATGGCCTTGGCGAAGGCATTCTCCGCCTCGGAGAGGGTGAGGCCCATGGCGGCCTTGATGAGCTGCTCGGCGTTCTCTCGGCTGAGCTCGATGGTGGCCTTCCCGCTCCTGCGCACCACGGCGACGATTTCCTTCAGCAGCTCGAGCAGCTCCTGGAAGCCGGGCAGGGGCACGTCGAGGACGGACACCTCCTTCTCCAGCTCGCGGGGGATGTCGAGCGTGGGGGAGAGGAGGATGACGGTGGTGAAGGTGCTCTTGAGGAAGTGGGCCAGGTCGCGCAGGCCGCGCACCACCGAGGGCTCGGCGAAGTAGGGGTGGAAGTCGCGCAGGACGACGAGCGAGGGCTCGGTGAGCTTCTCGATGGCGGCGAGGACGTCGGGCGGGGAGCGGGTGTCCTCGGGGAGGGAGGGGCCTCGGGTGCCGCCCTGGTTGCGCAGGCCGCGGGTGAGGGACCAGGTGTAGAAGGCCTTGCCGTGCGAGCGCGCCAGGTCCGCGAGGTTGGACTCCACCCGCTGCTCCTCCCAGGAGACGAGGTAGAGGAGCGGGTAGCGGGCGCGGACGAGGATGTCGAGCTCCTCCAGCCAGGGCGCGGAGCTGGACGGGGAGGGCGAGGGACCGGAGGCCATGGCTCTGTATACCAGGGCGGCCGGGCCTCTCGCACTCGAGGGGCCCTACCGCGCGCGCGTGCGGCGCCGCTCCCGCGAGGTGCCGCCCGCCTCCTGGGTGACATGCTGGAAGAAGGCGAAGCGGAACTCCGCCCACAGCACCAGGTAGGCTACTCCGAAGAGAGCGGTGGTCAGCACCCACCACCACGCCACCGAGAAGGCGATGCTCACCGCCGCGGCCACGATGAGCACCAGGCCGATCGCCAGCGCCACCTCCCGGCGCCGGGGCGTCTCGGCGAAGGCCATCCCCATCGACACCAGCGACAGCGCCAGCACCGTCCAGGCCAGCCCGAACGCCGACCGGGCGTAAAGGAGTGCAATCGACAGCAGGAACATCCCAAGTCCGAACAGTCCGAGCCCACCGTCCATGTTCGTGTCTCCTCTTCAGGTGCTGAAAGTCCAGGCCCTAACATCTGCACTCGCCAGGAGAGGGGGAAACACTCGGGCGGACAGGCCCTGGCTTCGCCTGCTCGCCCTTCTCCTGGCGGACAGGCAACCCTTCCTCACGAGAAGTACTCACGCGCCCGCCAGGCGGTGCCTACCTTCCTTGGATGGGGATGGGAGGGATGCGACTCGTCCGATACACCCTGTCACTGTTGCCGTTGCTGAGCGCCGCCACGGGTTGCCGGTACGGGGTGCGCTTCGAGGACCAGGTCCTCTCCAAGCGGGCCGTGAGCTATCGCGTCGGCGAGGTGTCGGGCGACTGGCGACGGGTGCGGCTGTCGGAGAACGACCTGGCCTTCTACGCGGACGACACCGGTCACGTCATGGCGGTGAACGCCACCTGCGAGGCGCATGAGGATGCGCCGCTGGAGGTGCTGACCCGGCACCTCCTCATGGGCTTCACCGAGCGACAGCGGCTCTCCGAGGAGCGCTTCGTCCTGGACGAGCGCGAGGCGCTGGCCTCGCGTTGGCGGGCGAAGCTGGACGGGGTGCCGGTGGAGTTGCAGCTCGTGGTGCTGAAGAAGGGCGGGTGTGTCTACGACTTCAGCTACGTGGCGCCGCTGGGGCGCTTCGAGGCGCGGGCGGAGGACTTCGCCTCCCTGGTGCATGGTTTCGAGACGGAGCGTGGTTCATGAGGACGCGCCTCGAGATGGAGTCGGGGGGGAGTCCGGAGACCTCCTCGGGTGGGGCCGGTCCTCGGGAGGGCAGCTCTTTTGGAGAGCGGATGCGGGTGCGACTGGAGCGGCTGGGGGCGCTCTCGGTGATGACGGGGAAGGTGTTCCGGCGCTCGGTGAGTCCGCCGTACGCGCCCGCCTCCTTCATCTACCAATTGGAAGTGCTGGGGGTGCGCTCGCTGCCCATCGCCCTGCTCGCGGCCACCTTCGTCGGGTTGGTGATCTCGCTGCAGTTCGGCTCCTTCCTGGAGCGCTTCGGGATGCAGTACACGGTGGGGCGGGTGGTGGTGCTCACCCTCTTTCGCGAGCTGTCCCCGGTGCTCATCGCCCTCACCGTGGGGGCGCGGGTGGGCTCGGGCATCGCCGCCGAGCTGGGCTCCATGACGGTGACCGAGCAGGTGGACGCCATCCGGGCCTTGGGGGCGGATCCGCTGCGCAAGCTGGTGGTGCCGCGAGTGCTGGCCTGCCTGGTGCTCATGCCGGCGCTCACCGTGCTCGCGGATGCGATTGGCATGCTCGCCGGCGCCCTGGTGGTGAAGGTGCAATACGGCATCACCTTCCAGTCGTTCTTCGAGGGGGCGCTGGAGATGGTGCTGATGAGCGACTTCGTGTCCGGCGTCATCAAGGGCTTCGTCTTCGGGGGCCTCGTGGGGGTGGTGGGCTGCTTCAAGGGGCTCACCGTCGAGGGAGGCACGGAGGGCGTGGGCCGGGCCACCACCCAGACGGTGGCCATCACCTCCGTGACGGTGTGCCTGGCGGACTTCTTCATCACCAAGCTCACCCTTCACCTCTGACGCGCCGCGATGCTCTTCCACCGTCATCCTCGCCCGTGCTTCCGTCGCCCCGAGTCGGGCGAGGAGCTCATCCGTTTCGAGCACCTGTGCAAGGTCTTCGGCTCCAAGCGCGTCTTCGACGATGTGCAGCTCTCGGTGTACGCGGGCGAGACGCTGACGGTGATGGGGGGCTCGGGCATGGGCAAGAGCGTGCTGCTCAAGTGCCTCATCGGCCTGCTGCGTCCGGACGGGGGGCGCATCCTCTTTCAGGGGCAGGACCTGACGGACTTCAGCGAGGACGACTTCGTCGCGCTGCGGCGGCACGTGGCCATGGTCTTCCAGGGGGCGGCGCTGTTCGACTCGCTGACGGTGGCGGAGAACATCGCCTATCCGCTGCGCGAGCACTTTCCTCGGATGACGCAGGAGGAGCTGCGAGCACGGGTGGAGGAGAAGCTGGCGCTGGTGGAACTGCCGGGCATCGAGAACATGCGGCCGGCGGACCTCTCCGGCGGCATGAGGAAACGGGTGGGCCTGGCGCGGGCGATCGCGACGGAGCCAGAGGTCATCCTCTGGG
>QKJM01000468.1 GCA_003249315.1 Archangium sp. | reverse complement strand
CCACCCGCTTCGCCGGCACGTAGGCCACGTGGGCCCGGCCCTCCAAGGGCAACAGGTGGTGCGGGCACATGGAGTGGAAGCGCAGGTCCGTCACCACCACCATTTCCCCGGAGGAGCCCGGAGGAGCCGGGAACGTCTCCCCCAGCGCCTCCTCGGGCGTACACGCATAGCCGTCGAGGAACTCGTCCAGCCAGGCCTCGGCCACCCGCTGCGGCGTGCCCACCAGGTTCGGATCCTCCAGCGGCAGGCCCGCGGCGCGCAGGAACGCCTCCATCGCGGAAGCCATGGCGACGCGGTCGGGCGCGGGAGGTGACTTTCGAGGCTTCGGGCGGGACTTCACTCGGACTCCTTCGCGAAGGGGGCCGGCACCCTAGCCGAAACGGCCAGGTGGATCTCCTCTCCGATGAGGCGGACGGCGTAGATGCGCACCCGAGCGCCGGGATGCGTGGGGCTGCTCCCGGTGCGCACATCGAAGGCCCAGGCGTGGAGGGGACAGTGGAGCAGACAGCCCTCCAGGTCCCCCTCCGACAGCGGTCCCCCCCGGTGGGGGCAGGCCTGCTGGAGGGCATGCAGGCGACCGTCCACCCGCACCAGCACCACCTCCTCCCCGCCCACCCTCACCACCTTCCTTCCCCGCTCGTCCAGCTCCGACAGGCGCGCGACGGGAATGAAGTGCTCGTCCTCTCGTCCCTCAATCACTCGTTGCCTCCACCGCATTGCAACAACCCGGGTGTCCGTGCGTGAATGCACTCCGAGGGCGTTCCGTCGCTCCCTTGACACCTCTTCTGGCGGCCAGTACAGCAACACGATTACCGTCTTCCCGCACGATGCGAAACCGAGCCCACATCACTGGACGCCTCGCCACGATGCTGCTGGTGGTGCTCTGGGCCGCGCAACCGGTGCTCTCCGCGCTGCACGCGCAGGAACACGCCCATCGCTACTGCCCGACGCATCGGGCCTTCGAAGAGGTGCCAGGGGGCCCGGGCTCGTCCGCCGCGCTGCTCGCGGAGCTCCCGGCCTTCGAGAATCAGGCCCCCACCCTTCCCGAGGGGATGCGCCCCCATGAGGAGTGCGCCTTCTACTCGGCCAGCAAGCGCGAGGAGATCGCGAGCCACGAAGCGGCCGGGCCCATCATCCTCGCCTGCATCGAGGTGAGCCAGCCGGCCACCGCGCCTCCCCGCGCCCACACCACCCTCTCCGCCCTCGACACCGCTCCCAAGGCCTCGCCACCCGTGCGCGCGTAACGCCGCCGAAGCGAAGTCCATGGTCGACATCCCCTCGTGGGATGTCCGGTTCGAGGAGTTCCCCGTGTCATCATCTTCCGCGGGCCGGCTCGCCGGTCTCGCCGCCGTCATCACCACCAGTCTCTCCCTCCCCTCCGCGGCCCACGAGCCTCCACCGGAGCCGAATGCCCCGGAGGAGGCCATGTCCGCCGAGGAGCTGAAGGAGCTCGAAGAGGCCCTTGGCCAGGACGCCTCCGAGGAGCCGAAGAACGGCACCTCGCCCGCCCCGCAGCCCTTCAGCCTCCCCACGTCCGTGGACTTCCACGGGTTGGAGCTCTCCTTCATCCTGGACGCGGCGCTGGCCGCCTTCACCGCGGAGAAGCCGCTGCAGGCGGGCGCGCATGATCCTCGCGTCAGCGGCTTCAACTTCCAGCAGTTGGAGCTGGCAATAGGCACGGCGGTGGATCCGTACTTCCGCTTCGCCGGCAACATCGTCTTCAGCCAGTTCGGCGTGGAGGTGGAAGAGGCCTACGCCACCACCACCAGCCTGCCAGCCAACCTCCAGCTCCGAGCCGGCCAGTTCCTCACCCGCTTCGGCCGCCTCAACAACACCCACCCGCACGCGTGGGACTTCGCGGATCAGCCCTTCACCCATGGCCGCATCTTCGGCGGCGAGAACAACCGGGGGCTCGGCCTGGAGCTCTCCTGGCTCACGCCCCTGCCCTGGTTCGTCGAGGTGCTGGGATCGGTCACCGACGCCAGCGGCGAGGCCACCTCGCGCAGCTTCTTCGGCTCCGAGGCCGGCCGGCTCGCATCCCCCTTCGACTTCCAGTTCACCGGGGCGGTGAAGCAGTTCTTCCCCCTCTCGGACGACCTGTCGCTCCTGTGGGGGCTGTCCGCCGCCACCGGCCCCAACCCCACCGGCTACCGCAACCGCACCGACGTGTGGGGCACGGACGTGTACCTCAAGTACCGCCCCCTCCAGGGGACGGGCTTCACCTTCGTGTCCTTCCAGGGCGAGCTCTTCTACCGGCGCCGCCAGGTCCCCGAGAACCTGCTGTCGGACCTGAGCGGATACGCGCAGGTGGTGTGGCGCTTCGACCAGCGGTGGGCCGCCGGCGCCCGCTACGAGTTCGGTACTCCCGCGCTCGGCCTGGACGGCCGGCTCGCGGAGGATCCGCTGGATCCCGAGTGGAACGCCCTCCGCCAGCGCGTCTCCGCCAACCTCTCCTTCTGGCCCACCGAGTTCTCCCGCGTCCGCCTCCAGGCCGCCACCGACGCGGCCGGCTGGAAGGAGCAGCCGGACTACTCCGTCTTTCTCGCCATGGAAGTGGTGATGGGCGCGCACGGCGCCCATGCCTTCTGAACCCCTTGCTCTGGAGCCAACGATGAGCCCCATCCGATTCCTCGCGGCCCTGAGCGCCGCCCTCCTCACCCTCCTCTCCCTGCCCGCTCGCGCCGACCTGAAGGTGGTGACCACGGTGCCGGACCTCGCCGCGCTGACGAGGGCCGTGGGCGGCGAGCACGTGGACGTCGTCTCCCTCTCGCTCTCCACGCAGGATCCGCACTTCGTGGACGCCCGACCCAACCTCGCGCTCGCGCTCAACCGCGCGGACATGCTGGTGGCGGTGGGGCTCGAGCTGGAGGTGGGCTGGCTGCCCACGCTGCAGCAGGGCGCCCGCAACCCCCGCATCCTCTCCGGTGCCCCAGGCTACCTGGAGGTGTTCCAGTTCGTGCGACTCCTCGAGGTGCCCGCCGGCACGGTGGATCGCAGCCAGGGCGACGTACACTCGGGGGGCAACCCGCACTTCCTCTATGATCCGCGCGCCGCGCTGGCGGTGGCCCGGGGCATCACCGAGCGCCTGGCCACGCTGGAGCCCCAACACGCCGAGAGCTTCCGGGCCAACCTGGCGAAGTTCTCCGAGGAGTTGGAGAAGGCGCGCACCGGCTGGGAGCAGCGCCTGGCCGGGCTGAAGGACACACCGGTACTCGCCTACCACCGGACGACGGCGTACCTGTCGAACTGGCTGGGCTTCCAGACGCTCGCGTACCTCGAGCCCAAGCCCGGCATCCCCCCCAACCCGGCCCACGTGGCCCGGGTGCTGGGACTGGGGCGGCAGAAGAAGGTGAAGCTCGTGCTGCAGGAGGAGTACTACCCGGACAACATGTCCCGGCTGGTGGCGGGGAAGATTCCCGCGTCCCTCGTCACCCTCGCGGGCGGCACCGACTTCCGCGCCGGACAGACGTACCTCCAGCGCATGGAGGAGCTGGTGAAGCGTCTGGAGCAGGGCCTGAAGAAGGCCAGGGGGTCCTGAGCCATGCGCGTCCTCCTCCTGACGGGAGTGCTTCTGCTGGCCGGCTGCGCGTGGGAGCCCGGCGAGGGCTTCGCCGTGGTGACGCCCACCGTGAAGGCCGCGTACGTGACCAAGGCCGACCGGGACGTGGGCGACGGCTACCAGAAGCTCGGCTCCGACTACCAGGTGCGTCTGGACACGGCCTCGCTGCAACTGGGGCCCATCGAGCTGCTCGCCATCTCCAGTGGCGGGGGAAGCTTCGATCCTTCCCGGCCGCCTCCGGGCTACTCGCTCTGCCATGGCGGCCACTGCCACCGCGCTGACGGCGCGCTCATCCCCTACGAGCAGATCGCCGCGGAGATGGGCGGGGGCGGAGGCATCCTCACGGTGATGTCGCTCCCCGTGGAGGCGCCCTGGAACTTGATGGAGACGGAGACTCGCGCCGTGCCCTGCGAGCCGTGCGATCTGCCGCGTACCGAGGTGTCCCGCGGGCGCTGGCCGCTGTCGGCGCTGCGCCTGGAGGGCCAGGTGCGCGACGGGCGCATCCCCGCGCGCTTCGAGGGCGAGCGCCATTTCCTGCTGGAGCTGGCGCCGCCGGAGGGCAGCGTCGCCCCGGTGATGGTGCTGGAGGGCGACGTGGAGCTGCCCTCGGATCGCAACCACCCACCGTTGGTGGATCTGGAGCTGCGGCTGCTGCTCACCGCCGCGCTCTTCGACGCGGTGGACTGGAGCGCGGTGGAGGCGGACGCGAACGGCGTGGTGGACTTCAGCGCTTCCGCCAATGCCCCGGCGCGCGCCGCGCTGCTGGAGCGGCTGGCGCGCGTCATTCCCGA